>CAZTWC010000015.1:0-479 GCA_964617105.1 uncultured Myxococcia bacterium | reverse complement strand
AACTATTTTGAGGTGGAATATCTGCATGATCAGGAAACCCTTACCACTTTTTTCGTTGATTTGCCCGGTTTTGGTTACGCCCGGGTGGGGAAAAAAATGCAGCGCCAATGGGGGCCCCTGGTAGAGGATTATCTGGTAAACCGGCAACAGTTAAAAGTCGGTGTCCATCTTATCGATTCCCGGCGAAAACCGGAGAGATACGAAATAGATTATATCCACTGGCTATTTGAGCGCCCCTTTAAAACCGTTTTAGTAGCCACAAAAATTGATAAAATCTCGCTAAACCGGAGACACCTTCAAATAAAGACCCTGGCTCAAACCCTGAAGTGCGAAATGGAGGAGATAATCCCATTTTCCACCCTGAAAAAAATAGGCCGGGAACAATTATTACTTAAAATATTTTCAAACTATGAAAAGATATAACCTGATAAAAAAGTGGGACAGATGTTCAGGTATAACCAAATGATAAACACCCCTTT
>CAZTWC010000014.1:0-27303 GCA_964617105.1 uncultured Myxococcia bacterium | reverse complement strand
TAGTTGGCAAATCGCCTCCATGGCCGGCGGCACCAATTTTAACATAGGCAAGATAGATAAGTTCTCCAAGCCGCGGCGCCTGGCCTCTAAAAGCAAGGCGGCAAACAAAGGAGCCGTGGTTTCAAAACCAATACCAGCAAAAAGATATTGGTTGCCTGGAAAAGTTGCAGCCATTTCCAGACTCTCTGCCGGGGAATATAGCACCTTCACTTTCGCCCCCTTAGCCCGAATCAATTCCAGGCTGCCCCCCTGTCCCGGCACCCGGAGAAGATCGCCAAAAGTTAGAACTGTTACCTGCTCCGATTGAGCCAAAGCCAGCAATTCTCCAATGGAACGCGATGAGGTTACACACACCGGACATCCCGGTCCCGATATCAGGCGAAGATTTTCTGGCATCAACCCCCGCAGTCCAAAACGGGAAATTGCCATGGTGTGAGTGCCGCACACCTCCATAATATTTATCTGCCGGCCCAGTCTATTACATATCTGCTGGATTTGCTCCCGCAGAATCTCTATCTCACCTGTACGAATACTATTTTCCATCTCCATCCCCCAACTGCTGAAATTCTGCTATTAACTCCAAAGTATCCCTGGCCTCAGTATCAGATAGTATCTCAATAGCATAACCAGCGTGAACTATCACCCAATCTTCCAGTTTCACTTCCGGCACCAGGTCGAATCGCACCCTGGCTTTTATCTGTCCAAAATTAACCTGGCCCTGCTGTCTATCCAGAGCCACCACTTTTCCAGGCACGGCTAAACACATTTTGACAACCTCCCTCCAACATTATTTGTTACTAAAATTTTCCGCGAATATTATCATGTTGCTTAATGGCTCTTGCCACATATAATTGCCCCAAAGCTACACCTCCGTCATTGGCTGGCACCTGTCGATTTATCAATACTTTATAGCCCCGTTTCTCCAAACGATTATAAACTCCGTATAATAAGTGTCGATTCTGAAATGCGCCGCCAGTAAGAGCCACCGGAAACTTATGCCCCCTTTGGGTTGATATCTCCTCCACTATCTCTACTAAACCATGCACCAGGGTACGGTGAAAGCGGCAGGCTATCTTTTGTTGAGAAACCCCATTATAAAGATCTTTTATAATACCATTAACCATCTCCCGGCTTGATATTATTTTCCGGCCCTTTTCGTCCCACCCTAACCGGTATTTCTCTCCCGATTCGGTTAAATCACTGCCAGCCATATACTCCAGCCAACAGGCCGCCTCTCCTTCGTAACTTACCTGGCGGTAAAAACCTATAAGTGCTGCCACCACATCAAAATAGCGGCCTAAACCAGCGGTCAGAGGAGAATTTATTTTCGCGGCCAGCATCCTGGTAACGGCCTCAACCTCTATCTTTGGCGCTGCTTTCAACAGTCCGGGCGGCCACAGTTTCTGCTCAACCCCATGATGAATTAACATTGATAGAGCCTGCCGCCAGGGATATTTTACCGCTCTCTCTCCTCCGGGCAAAGGAAAATATTCCAAATGGGCCATTCGTTTAAACTCTGCCCCCCTGGCCAAAATAAACTCAGAGCCCCAAATATGGCCGTCCAATCCCAGTCCGGTGCCATCCATTACCAGCCCCAATACCTCCTTAAAACCGGGTAGATTATTTTCCGCCATTATAGATGCCATATGGGCATGGTGATGTTGCACCGAAACCATGGGTAAATTTAACTCTTCAGCCAACCTGGTAGATAGAAAATCGGCATGAAAATCGTGAGCCACCATAGAGGGCTCAATAGATAATATTTGGGTTAAATTTTCCAAAGCCTGGCGGAAAAAGTGCTCCACCTCCGAATTATCGAAATCACCTATATATTGAGACAGAAAAATATCCTCGCCCCTCAAAAGGGCAAAAGATGACTTCATTTGCGCCCCTACTGCCAGGATAGTGGAGGTTATATTACCGGTCATCATCAAATGTCCCGGAGAATAGCCCCTCCCCCGCCGTAAAATCTGCATACCTGCCGGAGCCTCTTTTACAATAGAATCGTCCTGCCGATTAACAATTTCCCGGTTGTGGAGCAGAAAATAATCGGCAATCTGTTCCAACTGCTTCCTGGCCTCAATATTGGTAATGCAGATAGGCGACCCGGCCCGGTTGCCACTAGTCATAACCAGGGGTGCCATTGACCCATGTCTTGCCGCCCAGGAATTCAGCAACAGGTGGTGTAAAGGAGAGGAGGGCAGCATAACTCCCAACCGGTGATTGTTAGGGGCTAACAGTTCCATATAAAGCCGCCGGCTAAATTTATTGGCCAGCACAATAGGACGGGCAGCTGATTCAAGCGCCTTTTTCTCTTCCCGGCTTAAATAACACAACTTTTGGGCTGCCGCTAAATCGGACACCATAACAGCCAGGGGTTTATATGGTCTATTTTTAACTTGACGTAACTTCTTTAGCGTTACCTGGTTGGTAGCGTCACAACAGAGATGAAAACCTCCCACCCCTTTAATGGCCAATACCTTTCCCTCGGCTAATAGATCGATACCCTTTTTCAGAGGGTCACCTTCTAAAACCATACCAGTAGTGCCATCCACAAGTTCTAATAGGGGACCACAATCTGGACAGGCGGTAGGCTGAGCATGAAATCTTCTATCTTTCGGGTCTTTATATTCGCTATTGCAAGAGGGACACATGATAAAATCGGACATGGAGGTAACCGGCCGGTCATAAGGCAAAGATCGGATAATACTAAAACGAGGACCGCAGTCGGTGCAGTTTATAAAAGGATATCTATAGCGCCGGTCAAATTTATCTCCCATCTCATTCAGACAAGCAGCACAGGGATTTAAATCCGGAGGAATAACCAGTCTGGAGGAACCACCACTTTTACTGGTTAATATTTTAAAATTACCCAGGTTGCCTAATTGGTCAAATTGCAACTCGGCTCTTTTTACTTCAATTTTATCAATTACTGAGGCCGGAGGTAAAGAGTTGGATAGAGAGGAAAAAAAGGAAATTAGTTCGCCATACCTACCTTGAATAAAGAGATGCACTCCATGGTGATCGTTTCTGACCGTGCCTGATAAGGTATTGATTGCGGCCAATCTATATATGAAGGGTCGAAAACCCACCCCCTGGACTAGACCGCTGAAATAGATATTAAAGGCAAGAGTTTGAACAGATTTATCCCGCGTTTTCTACTCCTCGATTTTATCTTCTTTGCTATCCGTTACCTCTTGCTCTTTAGCAGGCTGAACTTTCTGGCTAGATTCTTCGGGGGACGCTGTCTTTACCGGTTGGGCTGGTGCAGTTTTTTTCTTTTTCTTTTTTTGGCCTTTGCCCTTTTGTTCTTCGATAAACTCGATAATAGAAAGTGGAGCAGCATCTCCTCGGCGAAGACCATACTTGGTAATCCTGGTATAACCACCTGATCTGGACTGATATCTGGTTGCCAATAGACTAAAAAGTTTGTCCAGGGCTTCTTTGTCTTGCACATCTCTGGCTACCAATCGCCTGGCATGTATACTGCCTTTTTTGGCTAAGGTGACCAACTTTTCTGCAATCCGCCTTAAATCTTTTACCTTTGCCGAGGTCGAAATAATTTTCTCGTGTTTGATTAAAGACGTTACTAAATTGCGAAACATGCTCTTGCGGTGGGCAGAAGTCCTACTAAACTTTCTAACCCTCTTTTGATGTCTCATGCCAGGTGTCTCCTACTATCTATCCGAATTTCCGGATTATTTATCATTTGGTGATTTATGGGAAGACCAGCCATCCGGTTTCATACCCAGGGATAACCCCATCTCCAACAATATCTCTTTGATCTCTTTTAAAGATTTGCGGCCAAAATTCTTGGTTTTCAACATATCGGCCTCGGTTTTTTGCACCAGATCGCCAATAAGGTTTATCTCTGCATTCTGTAAACAGTTAGCAGATCTTACCGACAACTCCAACTCATTGACATTCTTTAAAAGATTTTCATTAAAAGGAACCTCTTCCTCTTTAGGTTCTTCTAGTATTTCCGGTTCCTTTACCTCTTTCAGGGGTTCAGTGAAAATAGACAGGTGTTCATCTAATATTTTACCAGCCAGGGCTAATGCCTGTTCTGGTTTCAGGCTTCCGTCGGTCCATAATTCAAGGGATAATTTGTCATAATCGGTCTTCTGTTTTACCCTGGCATTGGTGACGGTATAACTGACTTTTTTTATAGGGTTAAATATTGCATCTATGGGAATTGTGCCTATTGGAAACTCTCTATCGGCGGCAATTTGTTCCGCCGGTGAATACCCACGCCCTCTCTGACAGTGCAACTCCATTTTGATTTTAGCCCCTTTTCCCATGGTAGCAATATGCAGATCAGGATTTAAAATCTCCACTTCTGGATCTGTGATAATATGCCCGGCTAACAACTCTCCCTCACCCTCTTTATCAATGGACAACAACTTGTCCTCAAAGGTATGCATCTTAAGGCGTACTTTTTTTAAATTTAAAACAATATTGGTTATATCTTCAGTTATATCGGGAATATTGGTAAACTCGTGCTGCACTCCATCGACTTTAATGGCAGTGATAGCAGAGCCAATTAAAGAACTCAGTAAAATCCTGCGCATGGAATTGCCCAAAGTTTGACCAAAACCGCGCTCTAAAGGTTCACAGATAAACTTACCATAGGTTTTGTTTTGTTCTTCAATGAACATTTCTTTGGGTTTGATTAAATCACGCCAATTTTGATACATAATTTATCCCTGCTTATTTTGAGTAAAGTTCTACTATCAATTTTTCTTGAATCTCCATGGTAATATTTTCACGGCGAGGGAACTCGGTAACTGTCCCTTTAAAATTTGGAAGATCAGGCTCCAGCCACTCGGGGATCTCACGGCGTTTTACCGTTTCAATAGCATCTAGTACTCTGTCCATTTTGCGACTTTTTTCTTTTAAAACTACCTCATCACCAACCTTTACTAAAAAGGATGGCGTGCGTACTTTTCGAGCATTTACTTGAAAATGGCCATGAGTTACCATTTGCCTGGCTTCATCCCTGCTTCTGGAAAATCCCATTCGATAAATTACATTATCCAGTCTGCGCTCCAAAAAACTCAACAAATGCTCGCCAGTAACTCCCTTTTTCCTATCGGCCATTTTAAAATATGTCCGGAATTGCTTTTCCAATACTCCATAAATCCTGCGAACTTTCTGTTTTTCGCGCAACTGCATTCCATATTCGCTCTGCTTAAATCTGCCCTGTCCATGAATTCCGGGTGGAGTTGGTTTTCTTTCCATAGAACAAGTATCGGTGTAACACCTTTCGCCCTTTAAAAAGAGTTTGGTTCTTTCGCGCCTACAAAGACGACATTTTGCTCCTCTATAACGAGCCACTTTTGCCTCCTAACAATTTATACTGGATAAAATAAAGTCTAGTTTTTTTTTAGTTTTACCCCTTAAACCCGCCTTCTCTTGGGAGGACGGCAGCCATTATGGGGAATGGGAGTAACATCCCTGATTATGTTTATTTTAAAACCGGCAGTCTGTAATGCGCGCAGGGAAGATTCCCGGCCAGCACCTGGACCTTTAATATAAACGCCAACATTTTTCATCCCATGATCCTGGGCTTTTTTGGCAGCATCTTCAGTGGCCATCTGGGCCGCGAAAGGAGTGCTTTTCCGGGATCCTTTGAATCCTTTAGTGCCAGCAGACGACCAGGCGATGGTATTGCCGTTTAGATCGGTTATATTGATAATAGTATTGTTAAAGGTAGATTGAACATGAACAATACCATTGGGAACATTCTTTTTTATCTTTTTCTTTTTGCCACTACGTTTTGGTGCAGCCATTGCTATCTCCTTTTACCGCCAATTGCTCTTCTCGGGCCTTTACGGGTCCTGGCATTGGTATGTGTCCGCTGACCATGAACAGGAAGACCCCTTCTGTGCCTTAGCCCACGATAGCATCCCAGGTCCATCAACCGCTTAATGTCCATAGAGATCTGTTTGCGAAGATCTCCTTCAACTTTATATTCATCGTCAATTAGATTCCTGATATTCTTGACATCTTCCTCGGTTAGATTATCTGTCCGTTTGCTCCAATCTATATTTGCTTTGTCAAGTAATTCCCTGGCGCTTGAACGGCCTATGCCGTAAATATAGGTAAGGGCTATCTCGACCTGTTTGTTTTTTGGCAAGTCAACGCCTGTGATACGAACCAAAATTACCTCCCTTCAAAAAAGTTTTTATACGCCATCAACCCTGACGTTGCTTGTGCTTAGGGTTTTCACAGAGTACTCTTAAAATCCCTTTGCGTTTTACTATTTTACATTTATCACAAATTTTTTTTATCGATGCACGCACCTTCATAATTTTCTCCACGGTCCAAAATTCTATTTGCCCAGCCGGTAGGTAATTCTCCCCCGATTTAAATCATAGGGAGATACCTCCAATTTTACCCGGTCACCAGGTAATATTCGAATAAACTTCATTCGCATCTTGCCAGAGATATGGGCCAAAATTATGTGCTCGTTTTCTAATTTAACCCTAAACATGGCATTAGGCAATGTTTCGGTAACCACACCCTCAATTTCGATGGCGTCTTGTTTGGCCATATTTGCTATTTCCTAACCTTGCTAACCTTACTAAAGTCTACTTAAAACATACGGTCCATTTGAGGTGATCGCCACAGAATGTTCAAAATGGGCTGAAAGTTTCCGGTCTCTGGTCACCGTTGTCCAGCCATCTGCCAACACATCAACTTCATAGGTACCCTGGTTTATCATGGGCTCGATGGCTATAACCATCCCCTCATGCAATTTTGTTCCGGCACTCCTGTCGTAATAATTTGGAACTGCCGGTTCCTCATGCATGTTGCTACCAATACCATGCCCTACGAATTCTCTAACCACCGAAAAACTATTCTTCTTGACAAAAGGCTCAATAGCGCGGCCAATATCCTTGACCCTATTTCCAACCTTGCATGCGGCAATCCCTATTGCTAGCGCCTCTCTGGTAACCTTTATTAATTCTTGGGCATCTGGAGATATTTTACCTACCCCAACCGTAATGGCTGAATCACCTACATATCCAGATTTGATAACCCCAAAATCGATACTAATGATATCGCCCTGGTTCAACCGCCTCTTCTTCGATGGTATACCGTGGACAACCTCGTAGTTTATCGACACACAAACACTACCAGGAAACCCCTTGTAACCTTTAAATGCCGGTTTACAGTTTTTCTTCCGGCAAAAATTCTCTGCCAGCCGGTCAATTGCATAAGTTGTTATGCCAGGCTTAATTATTTCTCTCAGTTGGGATAAACATTCCCTTACCAGGAGATTTGCTCCTCTCATCTTCTCTATTTCTTCAGAAGATTTTAAAATTATCATTAAACAGTAGGGGCTTTAAAGGTTGCTTAATTACTAAATTGCTCTTTAATGCGAAGAAAGATTGTCTCAATACCTGCTTCGCCGCCAACTGAAGTCAATTTGCCGGCATCCCGGTAATAATCAACCAGGGGGCTGGTCATCTTACGGAAGACTTCTATCCGGTCTTTAATGACCAATTCAGTATCATCATCCCTATGATAAAGTGGGCCTGAGCAAGCATCACAGATGCCTTCTTTGGCTGTAGGCTTAAAAACTAGATGATACTCGTTTCCACACTCCCTACAAATCCGTCTTCCGGTCAGTCTCTTGAGCAATTCAGCATCGGAAACTTCAATGTTGATCACCTTGTCCAGTTTAAGTCCCATATCCTGGGCAAATAGATTGTCCAGGGCTTTGGCTTGATTTACCGTTCTGGGAAATCCGTCTAAAATAAAACCGCCTTTACAGTCATCCTTTACTAATCTTCCCTTGATGATTTCAATGGTAATCTCATCCGGTACCAATTCACCATTATCCAGAAAACTCTTTACTTTTTTGCCCAGAGGGGTTTCATTTTTGATCTCTCCCCTAAAAATATCCCCGGTGGAGATATGAGGGATAGAAAACTCCTTGGCTATTTGTTTGGCCTGGGTTCCTTTACCTGCTCCCGGAGGTCCTAAAAAAATACTGATCATGGCATCATTCCTTCTATTCTTCTTTAATTAATCAGCCTCTTCTACCCCTGATACGGGCTCCGCCGCCACCGGAAAAACCATCATAATGCCTGGTTATAAGATGACTTTCAATCTGCTGTGCAGTATCCAGAGCTACTCCAACCACAATCAGCAGCGATGTGCCGCCAAAGTAGAAGGGGATAGAAAACTTGTCCATCAAAATGGTTGGAAGCACACATATTACAGAGATATATAGAGCACCGCCAAAAGTTATACGGGTTAGTACTTTATCAATATATTCAGCGGTTTTCTTACCAGCCCGGATACCAGGAACTGAACCGCCGTTTTTCTTTATATTTTCTGCCACATCATCGGGATTAAAAGTAACTGCAGTATAAAAGTAACAGAAGAATATGATCATTCCTACGTAAACGGTGTTATAAATCCAACTGCCAGGTGAAAGGGCATATTGGATATCGTTGATCCAGGGAACTTGAACAAAAGATGCCATAGTAGCGGGGAAAAGCAATATGGAAGATGCAAAAATAGGAGGTATCACCCCGGCAGTGTTTACCTTTAAAGGTAAATAAGAACTCTGCCCAGCGTACATCTTGCGCCCTACCATCCGCTTTCGGTATTGAACCGGTATTCGCCGCTGCCCCCTTTCAAAGAAAATTATCACTACAATAATAACCAGCATTAATATTACCAAGCCAAGCAACGGCATAAGTTTGATAATGTCTTGGCGAAACATGGTGATGGTTTGAAAAATTGCATCAGGAGTTCTGGCCACAATCCCGGCAAATATAATCATCGATATCCCATTGCCGATCCCTTTGGCGGTAATTTGCTCCCCCAACCACATGATAAAAGCGGTTCCAGTAGTTAAACTGATGACGGTTATAAACTTAAAAGTCATACCTGGTTCATGCACCACCAATTCGCCGGCACCACCTTTTAAACTTTCCAGATAGTGGGCGATACCAAATCCCTGAATAACACTCAGCAATACAGTGCCATACCTGGTATACTGATTTATTTTCTTCTGGCCAACCTCACCCTCTTTTTTCAATCGATCCAGGGTGGGAATCACCACAGTTAATAATTGTAAAATAATTGAAGCACTAATATAGGGCATGATCCCTAAAGCAAAAATAGACATTTGCTCCAAAGCGCCCCCGGAAAACAAATTAAACAGGCTAAACAGCGTCCCACTGGCTGCGCCAAATATTTTCTTCAACACCACCCGGTCAACACCTGGGGAAGTAATAAAAATACCAATCCTGTATATACCCAGCATAGCTATGGTAAACAAAATCCGCTTACGCAGTTCCGGAATTTTGGTTATATTGCCAACACCTTCAGTTACCATAATTAGTTTTTTCGCCTTTATAGCAGTTCAATTTTGCCGCCAACCGCCTCGATTTTTTCCCGGGCGGTTTTACTTACTTTATGAGCCTTTACGGTCAATGGAACCTTCAACTCTCCATTACCCAGAATTTTCAAACCATCGTCCAACTTTTTAATCACCTTTTTTTCCAACAACATGGTGGGTTCCACTACGCTGTCAGCTTCAAAAAAGTTTAAGCGATCCACATTTAAAATAGCATAACTTTTACTGAAAATATTTTTAAAGCCTCTTTTTGGTATCCTTCTCTGTAAAGGCATTTGACCACCCTCAAAACCGCGCCGCACATTACCGGACGAGCGGGAGCCCAAACCTTTGTGACCTCGGCCACAGGTTTTGCCAAATCCACTGCCCCGGCCCCGGCCAACTCTCTTTCTCTTTTTTACCGAGCCCGATGATGGTTTTAAATTGTAGAGTTCCATTAGATCACCTCTTCAAACTTAACCAGATGCAAAATCTTTTTTACCATTCCTCTAACCTGAGGGGAGTCCGGTATTTCCCTGGTCTGGTTTAACTTTGTCAACCCTAGCGCTTTGATGGTATTTTTTTGCCTCTGTGTCCGTCCAATACCACTTTTTACCAGCGTTACTTTCAACTTTTTTTCGGTTTTATTTTCACCGGCCATTTAACCTCTCCTCAATTATTATCCATGAGCTCTTCTGGAGTCTTATCCCTCAATCGGGCATATTCCCTGGCATCCTTCAGTTGCAGCAGAGCGTCCATAGTAGCCTTGACCATATTGTGAGGATTGTGGGAGCCCAAGCATTTGGTCAAAATGTCTTCAATTCCCGCCGCTTCAACCACTGCCCTCACCGGTCCACCGGCAATAACTCCGGTTCCGGGAGAAGCCTTCCTCAACAAAACATTACCAGCGCCAAAACGTCCGATAACATCGTGGGGGATAGATTTATTTATCACCGGCACCTTGTGCTGGCTTTTACGGGCCTTTTCACTGCCCTTACGAATGGCATCGGGAACCTCATTGGCCTTTCCCATTCCTATGCCCACACTGCCAGAACCATCACCCACCACTACCAAGGCACTGAAACTAAAACGCCGTCCACCTTTAACCACTTTGGCTACCCGGTTGATATGCACTACACGTTCAATCAGATCATCTTTTTCCCTTTTCTCCAACTTCTCCAACTTCTCCTCCATCTCATTTCTATTTCTCCCTCTTATTAATAATTGATTAAATAAAGGGGAAATTAAAATATGCGCTAAAAAATCAGGCCATGTTTACGGCTGCTATCAGCCAATTTTTTTATCCGACCATGATAAGCAAATCCATTACGGTCAAAAACTATTTTTTCTATCTCTTTGGTCTTGCACTTTTCAGCGATTACACGGCCGACCACCTCAGCCTTAGTTTTCTTGTCCATCTCGGCCGATATTTTTTCCTTCACATCTTTATCTAGAGTGCTGGCGGATACTAAAGTTTTACCCTCAACATCGTCAATCACCTGAGCAAAGATATGACGAGCACTTCTAAAAACTGTCATCCTCGGTCTCTGAAAAGTACCGCTTAATTTTTTTCTAATACTCTTTTTTTTTCTAAACCATTTTTTCTTGTCCATCTTGTCCACCTGCCAGATAGTATGCAGTTAATAATTATGCCCCGGCGCTCTTACGCTCTTTAATTCTCAAGGTTTCATCAGCATACATGACCCCTTTACCGGCTTTCGCATAAGCATTTGGTGGCCGCAAATTCCTGATCTTTGCCGTCACGTTACCCACCAATGCCTTATCGTATCCTGAAACAGTTATACTGTTATCTTTTGCCACCTGAATATCCACCCCTTTGGGGATAGGAAAAATAATCTGGTGTGAATAGCCCAAAGACAGGGTAATGCTGTCACTGCCCTTTTCCGCTTTATATCCAGTTCCTTTTATTAACAACTTCTTAGAAAAACCTTTGGTCACTCCGACTACCATGTTGTTGATCACTGCTCTGACCAATCCCCACATAGCGGGTGAACGTTTGGTTTTCCTTTTGATTTTAACAATTAACTGGTCCTCTTCCCTAAGGGTTTCTATTTCATAAGGAATATTGTATTCCAATTCACCCAAAGGACCATTTATCTTGATATAGTTACCTTTTAATTCGACCTTAGCCTCTTTGGGCACTGTGATCGGTTGTTTACCTATCCTGGACATGGTTTGTTCCTTGTGTTTTAATTATCTCCCAGATTTACCAAATTGAACAGAGCCACTCTCCACCGACGTGCTCCTTCCGGGCTTGCCTGTCCACCATAACTCCTCTGGTAGTTGATAGAATGGCTATCCCATAGCCATTTGTCACCCTGGGAATATGGTCTGTATCCACATATGTTCTCAATCCAGGTTTACTGATCCTCTTCAGTGTAGCGATAACGCTCTTTCCCTGCTTGTATTTTAGGTCGATAGTTATTATCCCCTGTTTATTATCATTAACAATTTGGTAATCATTAATATAGCCTTCCTCTTTCAATATCTCACTGATACGCAGTTTCATCTTGGAGGCCGGTACTATCACCTGCTCTTTTTTTGCCCTGAGACCGTTTCTAATCCTGGTCAACAGGTCGGCAATGGGATCTGTCATTGTCATTTATTAATACCTCTTTTGTTACCTCATCTGGATTAATTCCATCTCTTACCAACTAGCCTTTATTACCCCGGGTATCTCTCCCTGCAGGGCCCGGGTTCTAAAACAAATCCTGCACATATCGAACTTACGCAAATAGGCTCTGGGTCTGCCACATAATGGACAGCGGTTATACTCTCTAACCTTAAATTTTTGCTTTCTGCTGGCCCTTACCCTCATCGATTTTTTTGCCACAGTATTTCCCCTTAATTGCGCCTAAAAGGCATACCCAATTTCTTTAACAGGGCAAGACCATCTTCATCTTTTACGGCGGTTGTTGCTATGTTGATATTTAATCCCTTAATCTTGTCGATTTTGTCGTAATTGATTTCGGGAAAAATTATTTGCTCTTTAATACCCATGGAAAAATTGCCCCGACCATCAAATGACTTTGTTGAAACGCCCCTGAAGTCCCTTACCCTGGGTAAGGCAATGTTCACCAACCGATCAAAAAATTCATACATCTTGTCGCTGCGCAATGTAACCATGCAACCTATTTTCATGCCGGTCCGGAGTTTAAACGAGGCAATGGACTTTTTGGCTTTGGTAATCACCGGCTTTTGGCCCGCAATTGTTGCCATCTCTACCGCGGCAGAATCTAATATTTTAACATTCTGAATCGCCTCTCCCAGCCCCATATTCAGGGTTATTTTAGATAACCTGGGCACCTGCATAATATTGGAATAGTTCAACTCTTTTAACAAAGTTGGGACAATCTCCTCCCGGTATCGCTGTTTTAACCGGGGAATATATTGTTCACCTTTTTCCTGGTTTTCCTGGTTTTCCTTGTTGTTCTTTTTGCTAGTGTTACTCATGGTTCTAATCTCTGTTTTAAACTTAAAAGTTATTCGATATTATGATCACACTTCCGGCAGTATCTGATCCTGAAGTTATCCTCCATCCTACGGCCGATTCTAGTAGTTTGGCTGCAAGAGGGGCACACCACCATAATATTGGAGGCATCGATCAGCGCCGGTTTGTCAATAATCCCTCCCTGGGGGGTAGACTTATTTTGGTTCGGCTTGAGGTGTTTTTTTACCATCTGTAAATTTTCGAGCCGAAGTTTATTTTTATTCGGCAAAATCTCTATTACCTTGCTACGCTTTCCTCTATCTTTGCCGTAAATAACTTCTACCGTATCATTTTTTTTAACAAACATTATTGCAATTCCTTATTAGCAATATCTTCTTTTAAAGGTCGTGGTTATCGACGACCGACATATCTACTAAACTAAAAGGTCAAAGAGAGTAGTGCAGATACAAGGCGCTAGACGCGATTTAAACGCAGGCGTATGAATAATACGCCGAGTATTAAATCGTGGCTGGCAACGCCGTAGATGCGCTGCTATCTTTGGCCGACACATTACAGAACCTCGGGGGCTAATGATATTATCTTCGAAAAATTCTTAACCCTCAACTCTCGAGCCACCGGGCCAAAAATACGGTTGCCTACTGGCTCCATCTGGTTAGAGAGCAGCACCGCTGAATTGTTATCAAATTTTATATAAGAACCATCGCTACGGGCTATCTCTTTGGCAGTTCTTACTACCACTGCCTTTAAAACCGTTCCCTTTTCCACCTTTGAATTGGGTATCGCTTCCTTCACTGTTACCACAATAATATCCCCGATACTGGCGAATCTCCTCTTGCTGCCCCCCAATACCTTGATGCACATCACTTTTTTAGCACCAGAATTATCAGCCACATCTAATACGCTCTGCATCTGAATCATTGTATTATACCTTCGAAACAAAAATCAAAAATCTATTTATCTCTTTCAAAAACTACTATCTAGATAAACTAAGGTCGTTGAGAACAGTGATGTGCTGTTATCGACAACCGACATATCTACACTGCTTTCTCTACAATCCCTGTAACCAACCACCTCTTCTCCTTGCTAAGAGGACGGCATTGACGGAATTCTACCAAATCGCCTACATTGCACTCGTTGTTAGGATCATGTACCTTGTATTTTTTTTGTCTGACCACATATTTTTTAAACAGTGGATGTTGGTAACGGGTAGTAATCTTTACTACCGCTGTTTTATCCATCTTATTACTAACCACTAAACCCTTTTGCTTAGCCTTCATGTCACTTACCTTGCCTTTTTAAATAAAGTCTATCGCTATAAATCAATTTTTACTGAACGGCTTCTCTGTCCATCTCCCCTAATACGGTTAGGACCCGGGCTATGTCTTGCTTAGTATGCCTGAGTTTAGCCGAGTTTGTCGTTTGGTCTGTTTGTATCTGAAAACGTAGGTGAAAAAGATTCTCCCTTAACTCTTTCTCTAAATCGAGTAATTCTGCCTTGCTTTTCACCCTCAACTCTTTCGCGTCCATATCGTTACCTTTCATCTTTCTATCACTTGCTTATACAATTTATATAGACGGGGTCCTGTACTTCATTACAGTTGCCAAGGGCAACTTGTGAGCAGCCAACCGAAAAGCCTCCTGGGCAACTTCATGAGATACACCTTCCAGTTCGTATAAAATACGCCCAGGTTTGATAACGCAAACCCATCCCTCAGGCGGTCCCTTACCTTTACCCATCCTGGTTTCAGCCGGTTTCTTGGTTATGGGTTTATCGGGGAAAACTCTAATCCAAACCTTACCGCCTCTTTTAATATAACGGGTGATGGCAATACGAGCAGCCTCTATTTGTCTGGAGGTTATTATGCCACATTCAGTGGCCTGTATTCCGTATTCACCAAAACTGACCCGATTTCCGCGATAAGACTTCCCCCTCATCCGCCCTTTCATTTTTCTACGATATTTAACTTTTTTTGGGGCTAACATCGATTTTATCTCCAGAAATAATGGTCTTATCTCATATTACTGAGCAAAACACTTGAACAATATTTTTACAACTCTATAGCCAGGTTTATATTATTCTAGCCTGCCGCCGGGCATCTTTAAGCACATCGCCCTTATAAATCCAAACCTTTACGCCAATAATGCCATAAGTGGTTTTAGCCTCAGCGTAACTATAATCAATGTCGGCCCGCAGAGTATGCAGAGGCACTCTACCTTCCCGGTACCACTCCCTCCTGGCCATTTCCGCGCCACCTAGCCTGCCGGCACAACCAATTTTGATCCCTTTGGCGCCCAATTTAATCGCATTGGATAGACTCTTTTTCATTGCCCGCCGAAAAGAGACCCGCCGTTCCAATTGCATAGCCACATTTTCAGCCACCAATTGAGAGTTAAGTTCGATTTTGCGCACCTGTTGAACGTTTATGTAAACTTCGTTTTCGGTAAACTTTTGTACCTCTTTTTTGAGGAAATCGATATTCTCCCCCCGTTTACCAATAATCAAACCTGGTCTGGCGGTATGAATATTTATTTTAACCTTCTTGGTGGTACGCTCAATCTCTATCTTGGAGATACCTGCCTGGTAGTGCTCAGCTTTAATATATTTTTTTATCTGCAGATCTTCGTGGAGCCATTTAGCATAGTTATTTTCAACGTACCAGCACGAATCCCATGTTTTGACAACTCCCAATCTAAACCCGGTTGGGTGAACTTTCTGACCCAAAACAAATCTCCTTTTTTTTAGGTGGTAAATCCTATCCCTGTTCTTCCAATTCCAGCGTTACATGGCTGGTCCGCTTTAAAATGCGGGTAGCCCTGCCCATTGCCCGAGGCCTGAACCTCTTAACCATGGGACCTCCATCCACATTTATCATCTTTACATAGAGATTCTCTGTATCCATATCTCCCCGGTCTTCAGCATTGGCTATGGCAGAATCCAACAACTTTAAAAGATGTTTGGCCGATACCTTGGGAGAAAACTTTAAGATATTCAATGCTCTGTCCACTTTTTCACCCCGGATCATATCCGCTACTAGCCGCATTTTCTGAGGTGATCTGCGAACCATTTTTAATTTTGCCTGAACCATTTTATTGACCTCGACAATAAATTTAACTTAATAATTGTTCTATTTTCTATTTACCTTTTTTCGCTTTTCTCTCGCCGGCATGCATGGAGAAATGGCGAGTGGGTGCAAACTCACCCAACTTATGGCCTACCATATTTTCGGTGACCAGGATGGGAATAAATTTTTTCCCATTATGCACTAAAAAGGTAAAGCCGACGAATTCAGGTAATATAGTGGACCTTCTGGACCAGGTTTTTATCGGCTTTTTAACCTTGGTTTTTATTGCCTGTTCAATTTTCTTCCACAGATGCTCGTCCACAAAGGGACCTTTTTTAACCGACCTGGGCAAAATATCCTCCTACTTTCTATTTCTTTGTCTAATGATAAACTTGTCACTATTTTTATTGCTTCTGGTTTTAAATCCCTTGGTCAATACACCCCAGGGAGTAACCGGATGTCTTCCTCCAGAACTGCGTCCTTCACCGCCGCCATGAGGATGATCGACCGGATTCATGGCCACGCCCCTGACTTTGGGTCTGAGCCCCAGGTGCCGGTTTCTGCCGGCTTTACCAATACGGATATTGGAGTTCTCCAGATTGCCCACCTGGCCGATAGTAGCCTTGCAGTCCAATAACACCATCCTGACCTCAGAGGATGGCAAACGAATCTGGGCGTATTTCCCCTCTTTAGCCATAATTTGAGCAGCAGTACCTGCACTGCGAACCAACTCTCCGCCCTTGCCTTTTTTTAACTCTACATTGTGAATCAGTTGTCCTAAAGGTATGTCCCTCAAGGGCAAACAGTTCCCTGGCTTTATATCAGCCTCGATGGAAGAACGGACTATGCTGCCTACGTTAATACCCACCGGCGCCAAAATATAACGTTTCTCACCGTCCACATAGTGGAGCAAAGCAATATAGGCTGAACGATTGGGATCATATTCAATGCTGGCTACTTTGGCCGGCACTTCTAATTTATCCCTCTTAAAATCGATCAGGCGATACTTTCTCTTGTGTCCACCGCCACGGTGACGAATGGTTATCCTGCCTTTGTTATTTCTGCCCCCTTTTTTAGAAAGCGGCTTACACAAAGATTTTTCCGGTGTTGACTTGGTTACCGGCGCAAAATCGGACACACTCATATTCCGTCTACCGGGTGAAGTGGGTTTGTATTTTTTGATACCCATAGCTTTCTCTCCTAAACTCCTTCAAAAAATTCGATGGCATCGCCCTCTCTCAGGTCCACTATCGCTTTTTTCCACTTCCGGGCTTTGCCTAATCCCCGACCAAATCTTTTCCTTTTTCCCGGATTAATCATGGTGCGGACGCCGGTTACCCGTACATCGAATATTTTTTCCACCGCCTCTTTTATCTGTCTTTTATTGGCGGTAAGCTGGACTTTGAAAAAGACACTGTTTTTTCTTTCGCCCGAAATCTCCGCCTTTTCGGTAACTATTGGCGATTGTAAAACATCGTATTGATTCATGAGCCGTACACCTCTTGTACTTTGGTAAAAGTTTCGCGGGTAAAAACTAGTTTTTCATAACTTAATATATCATACAAGTTTAAAGCAACTGGTGGTAACACTTTAATATCTGGGACATTTCTGGCTGACATCCACAGGTTGTCATTCTCCTGATTTTCAATAATTAAAGCCGATGACGCCTCCAATTTATTCAAATGTTTAACAACATTTTTGGTCTTAATCTCAGGCAACTTTAAGTTGTCCAAAACCAATACTTTACCCTCTTTAAACTTTTGGCTTAAAGCGGATATCAATGCCTGCCTGACCACCTTTTTGGGAAGTTTATAGGAGTAATCCCTGGGTTTAGGGCCAAAGGCTACACCACCACCAACCAATATCGGAGATTTTACCGAACCTTTCCGGGCATTACCAGTCCCCTTTTGGCGGTACATTTTCCTTTTGCTGCCGGTAATATCGCTGCGATGCTTTGTGCAGGCAGTTCCACGTCTCCGACAGGCCATTTGCATCCTGATTACCGGATGATACAAGTGTTCCTTAACATCTTGCAAGAAAATAGATTCTGGCACCTGAATCTCATCTTGTTTCTCTGAATTGAAATCTAAAACATCTACAGTTGCCATAACAGCACCCTATTTGGTTAGTTTATTTAATCTCGATATCCACGCCGGCAGATAAATCCAGTTTCATCAAGGCATCCAAAGTCTGCTGGGTAGGCTCCAAAATATCTAAAAGCCGCTTATGCGTTCTAATCTCAAACTGTTCTCTGGATTTCTTATCGACGTGAGGAGACCGCAAAACCGTGTACCTGCTTATTTTAATTGGCAACGGTATCGGACCCGCCACCCTGGCACCGGTTTTTTTTGCGGTATCAACTATTTGGCCAGTGGATTTATCCAGTAATTTGTAATCGTACGCCTTTAATTTAATCCTAATTTTTTGTGTCGCCATTTTAAAGGACCTGCCTGTTTAATTTGTGTCCATCCGGACACTGGTTAAATTGCTTTCTTGTTCCCATTCTATACAGGGAAGCGTAGTATTATACATTGATTTTCATTATTTGCAACAAAAAAGTGTCAGAAAATTATCTCTGCAAACTTATTGATATTACTGGTTTTATTTTGTGGACTCTGTAACAATTTCAAAAAATTCCCTGAATCCTGGCTACTATCTCCTTGCTTATATTAACTGGAGTGCTCTGGTAGTTCTTAAACTGCATGGTATAAGTAGCCCGTCCACTGGTTAATGAACGTAAATCAGTAGAGTAACCAAACATGGTGGCCAGGGGTAGTTCCGCCCTGACAATTCGCAAATCCACCCTGGACTCCATCATAACTATTTTTCCCCGCCGGGCGTTCAGGTCGGATAAAACATCCCCCACATACATCTCCGGCACTACTATTTCAGTATCCATTATGGGTTCTAATATTACCGGCTGAGCCAGTTTGCAGGCCTCGGTAAAAGCCTGTGACGCCGCTACTTTGAAAGCCGCCTCGTTGGCTTCAGTTTCATGATAAGACCCGCCGGTTAAACGAACGATCACATCATTCATGGGAAAACCGGCCAAAGGACCGCTTTCCATCGATTCTCTCAAACCATCTTCGATTATAGGAAAATATTGGGGCGGAATTATCATTTCATCCTCTATTTCATTTATAAATATAAAACCCTGCCCATTTTCCGCTGGTTCAACCTTTAAAATAACATGACCAAAGGTGCTCTTGCCCCCTATAGGACGTTTAAACTTCCCCTCCATCTCTTTGGAGGAGGAGATAGTTTCCTTGTAAGACACTTGTGGTTTTCCCACATTGGCATTGACCTTGAATTCCCGCAGCATCCGGTTGACAATCACCTCCAGGTGCAACTCCCCCATGCCCGAAATTATAGTCTGCCCGGTTTCCTGATCCTGGGAGATCAAAAAAGATGGATCTTCTATGGATATTTTTTTTAACACCGTAGGAATCTTTTCCTGGTCGGCAATGGTTTTTGGCTCAATGGCGATATGGATAACCGGAGCAGGAAATCTTATCGACTCCAACAGCACCGGCATCTTGGTGTGAGTCAAGGTATCGCTGGTCCTGGTATGATTGAGTCCCACTGCCGCCACAATATCACCGGCAGTGCATTTTTTTATCTCTTCCCGTTTATTAGCGTGCATTTGAAAGAGTTTACTTATGCGCTCTTTTTTCCCTTTGGCTACATTTAGAATATAAGTTCCGCTCTCCAAAACACCGGAATACACCCGCAGGTAAGTTAAAAAACCGGCAAAGGGATCACTTACAATTTTAAAGGCCAGAGCAGCCAGGGGTTGGTCGGGAGCAGCGGTTATCTTCCTGGTTTGGCCAGTCTCAACCACCTGGCCTTTTTTATCTTTGACCACCTTTGCCTCTATAGGGGGCACATCAAGAGGAGAAGGAAAATAGGCTATAATCGCATCCAACAAAGGCTGCACTCCCTTGTTTTTCAAAGAGGAACCACAGAGCACCGGCACCAATGCATTTTGTAATGTTCCCAGGCGCAAGGCATTTTCTATCTCTTCTCTATCAATCTTTTGGCCCTCAATCACTTTCTCCATAATAATGTCATCTATATCGGCCAACTTTTCCAGCATTATCTCTCGAGCATCCTGGGCCGGTTGAAGCAGTTCCTCGGGGATAGGGCGGCGCTGGCATTCTATCCCATCTTCTGAGGTATAAATAATCGCTTCCATATTAACTAAATCGATGGCACCTTGAAAGTCACTCTCTTTCCCAATGGGTATTTGAATGGGAACCGGATTGGCTTTGAGCATTTTCTCCATGGTGGCCAGGCAATTTTGAAAATCGGCTCCCAGCCTGTCCATCTTGTTGACAAAAGCGATACGGGGAATCTTATAGGTTTCCGCCTGCCGCCATACTGTTTCCGTTTGAGGCTGGACACCGGCTACCGCACAAAAGATGGCCACCGCGCCATCCAATACCCGCAAACATCTCTCCACCTCAGCGGTAAAATCAACGTGTCCCGGAGTATCGATAATGTTTATTTGGCAATCGGACCAAAAACACTTAGTAGTTGCTGAAGTAATTGTAATACCGCGCTCTTGCTCCTGCTCCATCCAGTCCATTTGAGCCGTGCCGTCATCCACTTCACCGATCTTATGACTTACACCGGTATAGTATAAAACCCGCTCAGTAGTAGTGGTTTTACCGGCATCAATATGGGCCATAAAGCCAATATTACGAATTTTAGATAACTCCATCATAAAGAACAATTACCTTAAATATAAAAAATAGGTAGCAGTTTCCATATGGAAACCAGATATGGATTGACAAAATATTTCAGAAAGGAGAGGACGGAGGGTGTTAACGGAATTTTTTACCAGCGGTAGTGAGCAAAAGCTTTGTTGGCTTCAGCCATCTTATGGGTATCTTCACGTTTTTTGACCGCAGCGCCACGATTATTGGCCGCATCGATCAATTCAGCCGCCAGTTTCTCTTCCATGGTCTTTTCTCCACGCGCCCTGGCGTAGTTGATCAACCAGCGTATACTCATCGCCTTTTTTCGATCGGTGCGAACTTCTACCGGTACCTGGTAAGTGGAACCGCCAACCCGCCTTGATTTGACCTCGATAAAGGGTTTAACATTCTCCATCGCTTTTTTAAAAATCTCCAATGGGTCCTCTTTGGTTCTCCTCTCAATTAAAATAAAGGCGTCGTACATAATTTTTTCCGACAGACTTTTCTTGCCATCCAGCATCAACCCGTTGATAAATTTTGTTACCAGCACATTATGATACTTTGGATCTGGCAATATCTTCCGTTTTGGAACTTCTCTTCTTCTTGGCATCTTTTCTGTTACCTCATCTATAGCAGTTTATTTCGTTATATCTTTAACAAGAAGCAGATTCTTACCTTAGTTGTAAAAAACTAATCCAACTCTACTTCGGTTTCTTGGCGCCGTATTTAGAACGTCCCTGGCGACGATCTGTTACCCCCTGGGTATCCAAACTGCCCCTTACAATATGATAACGAACCCCGGGTAGATCTTTAACCCGCCCCCCCCTGATCAATACTACGGAATGCTGCTGAAGGTTATGTCCTTCTCCGGGGATATAGGCGGTTACCTCTATGCCATTGGTCAATCTCACTCTGGCAACTTTTCTCAACGCCGAGTTTGGTTTTTTAGGGGTGGTGGTCTTGACCTGCAAACAGACTCCCTGTTTTTGCGGACAAGACTCCAGCGCCGGGGCTGATGTTTTTTTCACCGGAGCTTTTCTCGATTTCCTCACAAGTTGATTAACAGTTGGCATCCCATCTCCTCTGGTTAAATAAAAAATTAAGTCGAGCAAGCTATTATAATATTCTTGTGGCCTCTGTCAAGCTTAAAATTAAGACAGAAAAGAATTTTCGGAAAATCCCGGGAATTCATGGCGGTCTAAAACTCTATCTCCATTAAATCTTCGGCTCTGACCAGATTCCCTTGATAACCTCCGGTCTGGGCGCTCTGTTGCAGTTCTTGTGGATTCAATTCCCGGTAGAGATGAGATAAAACTATTTTTTCTACCTGACTTTTAACGGCCAAATCCACTATCTGCTGGTCAGAGATGTGTCCACTGTCAATAACCGCAATGTCCACCGTTTTAAAAACTCTATCTCCTGCTGGTGATAGTGACTGTCGCCGGTAAAGGCAATAATCTTTTCGCCAGCCTGGAACTTGAGGCCCCGGTTGCCGGACGGCGGCAACTCCTGGGAAAAGAAAGGGATTTTTGCCATCAAAAAACTGGCTTCCTTCAAATTATGAACCAGAAGATTAAAACGGGAAGATCGCAAGGCTGACAGGCCAAACAGGGAGATCAATTCTACAAGTCCATCAGGTCCATAAAGGTGCAAATCCTCTTGCCGGGGATCTATTTGAGACCAACAAGCAGCGTGAAGATATGGGATCAGGTCGGAGCAGTGATCAGGGTGAAAATGGGAAACAACTATATGGCCGAGATCATCTTGTTTCAGCCCGATCTGGCACAGCCTCTGGCTTATGCCCCGGCCAAAATCAAAAACAAAACGTAAATCATCCCATTCAACCAACAGGCTGGAAGCCATCCGTTCCAATTGGATTTGACAAGTGCCGGATCCCAGAACCGTTATTTTTCCGGTCATTTAAAAGAAGACCAGGGAAATAATAATAAAATATGGAACCAGAATAGGAATTGAGTACTTTATCATAAAACCGAAAAAACTGGGCATGGGGATGCCCGATTCCTCGGCTATAGATTTAACCATAAAATTGGGGGCATTGCCGATATAGGTCATGGCTCCCATAAAAACAGCACCAGTACTGATTGCCTTTAGAAAGATCTCCTTCTCGGCAATAAGTTTTGGTACTGCCTGGGCTTCCGGTAAACCGCTGAAAAAATTGCCTAACGCGGTGTTGAAAAAAGTAAGGTAAGTGGGAGCATTGTCCAGGAAACTGGAGAGGATACCGGTTATCCAAAAATAGTGGATAGGCTCTTGCACCGCCTCGATAATAAAGGCCAAACTGCCCTCGCGTCCCGCTTTTAAAATGGCTAAGGCCGGAATTATAGTCATAAATATACCGGCAAATAAATAGGCCACCTCCTTGATGGGAAACCAGGTAAACTCATTGGCCCGACGCAGACTTTGGGCAGTAAACTTGAGGGATAAAAGACCCAATATGATCAAAAGTGCATCTCGAAGCAGGTTTTGCAGGGCCAGATGGACGCCCATCACAGTTATTTCACCCAAATGCAGCATACCACTCTGTAAAACTCCGCCCACCACACCGGCCAGGAAGAGAAAGTTATGAGAACCTTCCAACTTGAAAGGTATTTTTTCCCCTTCCTCAAATACTACGCCATCTTTTTTGTCCAGTTTGTAAGCAAAAGAATCGACCAAAAAAAACAGCAGCAGCAGCATCAAAGAACAGAGAGCCATGTGGGGCAAGATATTGAACGTCCAGAAAAAAGGCACTCCGTGTAAAAATCCTAAAAATAGGGGTGGATCGCCTAAAGGAGTGAGAGAACCGCCGATATTGCTGACCAAAAAGATAAAGAAGATAATAATGTGCCCCTTCCGCTTCCGGGCCTCATTGGCCCTGAGCAAAGGGCGGATCAATACCATAGAGGCACCGGTGGTGCCAATCCAGGATGCCATAAACGTACCAATAAGGATAATAATAGCGTTAAGTATAGGCGTCCCCTTCAAGTCCCCCCTGACCACAATCCCTCCAGAGATGGTATACAGGGACCAGAGCAAAATAATAAAGGGGATATAATCTATAAGGTAAATATGCAGTATCTCGTATAGAGCGTCATGCCCGAAAACCACTAAAAAAGGTACGGCAAAAAGCAGAGCCCAGACAGCGGAAATCTTGGGAAAGTGATGGTGCCAAAAATGGGGCGCCAGCAAAGGCAAAAGCGCTATGGATAACAGAATACCGACAAAAGGTATAACGGTCCAGATGGGAAGCATTTTTCCCAACTCACTATGTCCGCCACCTTCGGAGGCCTGAACTAAATAGGGCGACAACAAGATAATCAGGCCCAGGATCATGGAAAACAAAATAGTTATTTGCTTAAAAAATATTTTCGCAACCATTTGAGGTAACTCCATCACCAAAATTTGTTTATAAAAGTGTGATTATTATATGCATAAATTGAAAAAAGTGACAAATATTTTTTCCCTTCTTTAAACCTAAAAATATTCAGCCATCATTTATTTGACGTATCTTTATATTGTTGATATTGATATAGTATAGTTGTTGTTTTTGTGTCTTCCAGATACGGTTATTACGCTCACCTATGATAGGAACTTTGCCAATGGACATACTAATTGTTGATGATTCTGAATCTATCACTTTGTTATTTAATACCTTTCTTAAAGATGAAGGCTTTGAGGATATTCATATCGCCAAGACTGCCAGCCAGGCATTTCAACTACTCGGCATGGAGGATGAGGGGGCTGCAAAACAACCGATAGATCTGATTTTGATGGATATCCAACTGCCTAACATTAATGGAATAGAGGCCTGCCGCCAAATCAAAAGCAATACCTCAACTCAAGATATTCCCATTATTGTAGTCACGGCCACTTCCAAAGTCAAAAAACTGGAACAGGCCTTTAACGCCGGCGCCATTGATTATATCGTCAAACCGGCAGAAAAAATAGAACTGCTTACCAGGGTAAAATCCGCTTTAAAATTGAAACAGGAGATGGATCAGCGCAAGGCGAGGGAGAAAGAGTTGCTGGAACTAACCGTGCAACTTCAAGAAGCTAACCAAAAGTTGCATCGCCTCTCTTTTATTGACAGTCTCACCCAGATAGCCAACCGGCGCTACTTCGACCACTTACTGGCAGAAGAATGGCGACGGTCATTGCGCATAAAAAAACCGATAAGCCTGATTATGATCGATATCGATTACTTTAAGAAATTCAACGATACTTACGGCCACCAGCGTGGTGATTATTGCCTGTCAATGGTGGCGGCAGCCTTCAAAAAATCGCTGAAAAGAGCGGGTGACTGTGTAGCCCGATATGGGGGGGAAGAGTTTGCCGTTATTCTGCCCAATACAGATTTGGACGGAGCGGTAAATGTGGCGGATAAAATCGAGGCCCACATCCAACTTCTCAATCTGGAGCACAACTCCTCCACGGTAAGTGACCAGGTTACAGTCAGCATGGGAATCTCCTGTGCCACTCCTCCTTTCAAATCCGGCCTCGAGCGGCTGATATCCTCGGCGGACGAAGCCATGTACAAAGCTAAGCAGGAGGGAAGAGACCAGTACAAATTGTTTAACCTGGAAAATAAATAAAAAAAGGCTTTCAGCAAGATGACCAAAAAAATCAACCTGGGAATTGTCTTTGGAGGAAAAAGTCCTGAACATGAAGTTTCCATCGTATCCGCAGAGTCTATCTGCCGTGCTGCCGACATCAACAAATATCAAATTCACCCTTTTGCCATAAGCAAGGAGGGGGATTGGCTCCTGGGCGACCAACCTTTCACTCGCTTGAAACAAGGGAATATTGGTGAAGGTTCACCCCTGCCGCCGGCTAAAATTCTGGAAATGGATGTGATTTTTCCGGTGCTGCACGGCCCTTACGGAGAAGACGGCACCATCCAGGGGATGATGGAGATGCTGAATCTGCCTTACGTGGGCTGCTCAGTAATATCTTCGGCAGTAACCATGGATAAGGAAGCCAGCAAACGCCTCCTGAAACAATCCGGACTACCTATAGTTCCTTACCTATCACTGGATGTAGACTCATGGAAGGCTAACCAGGACAAAATTTGCGGCCAGATCAAAAAACTGTTCCCCTTTCCCTGCTTTATAAAACCTGCCAATATGGGTTCAAGTGTGGGCATCAGCAAGGTAGAAAAATTTGACCAACTGGAAACCGCCATTCAAACCGCTTTTAAGTTCGACCAAAAAATAGTGGTAGAAAAAGGGGTGGAGGCCAGAGAGATAGAGGTAGCAGTATTAGGTAACCAGGAGTTATTGGTATCACCGCCGGGTGAAATTATTGTTAAAGATGGCTTTTATGACTTTCATAATAAATATGTCAATGACAGTTCTCAAACCATTATTCCGGCCCAAAATCTTTCCTCCAGGAAGACAGATGAGATCAAAGACCTGGCCATCAAAGCCTTTAAGGCCCTTTACGGCCAAGGTTTCGCCCGGGTCGATTTTTTGCTGGATAAAAAGAGCGGGAGGGTGTTTATCAATGAATTAAATACTATCCCCGGCTTCACCCAGATAAGTATGTATCCCAAATTGATGGCCCAGGCGGGTGTTCCCTACCCGCAACTAATAGATCGCCTAATTCAACTGGCTTTTCAAAAAACCGCCAACAAACAGGAGTGTTATACCAGTTTCGACTCAAAATCGGATTGGTATAAGAAAAAATAACTCTCTCCACCCACCGGTTGCTGGTTTTATAAGATGGTATCCGGATCTACATCTATACTTAGCCTGGCCTTTACGGAGGAGGGAAGCCGGTCATGTTTCAAACAATCAAACAGCAATTTTTTAAAATCACTGCCAGGTAAAAGTTTAAACAGTATCTGTTGCCGGTATTTGTCCTTAATGCGGCTGATTGGCGATGGCGCCGGACCATACATTATTACCCCGGTGCTTCTGGAGACCAGAGAACGCAGATACTTGCCGTAATTTTGCGACAACCTGATCACCTCATCCTCTTGACCCTGAATTCTCAACAGGATAATCTGACAAAAAGGGGGATATTGTAATCTCTTCCGGAGTTTTATCTCCTGCTGATAGAATTTTTGGTAATCCTGTTGCTGGGCGCATTTAATAGCGTAGTGATCCGGATTATAAGTCTGGACCAACACTTTTCCGGGACTACTTCCCCGGCCGGCTCTCCCTGCCACCTGGACCAACATTTGGAAAGTCTTCTCCGCCGCCCTGAAATCGGGAAAATTGAGCCCTGTTTCTGCTAAAATAACTCCCACCAGAGATACTCCGGGAAAATCATGCCCCTTAGCCAACATCTGGGTGCCTATCATGATTTTTATCTCTCCCCGGGCAAAACTGCCCAATAGAGCATAGAGTTTCCTGGGCGTATTGATGGCGTCACTGTCAAAACGGGCCACCTGAGCCTCCAGATGATGTTCTTTCAGTAACATATTCGCCGCATCCTCCACCTGCTGAGTCCCCACTCCAACCGGTTTTATCTTTTTCCCCTTGCATTGAGGGCACTGTTTCGGTAAGTCGATGCTGCTGCCGCAATAATGACATAGCAGGCGGGTGGGCCGCAGATGGTATGTAAGGGAGATGTCACACCGGGTGCATTTTAGAGTCTCTCCACAGTCTGGACAAAGTAAAAAGGGTGAATAGCCTCGACGGTTCAGAAACAGGATCACCTGTCTATCAGCCTTAACCGTTTCCACAATAGCCTCTCCCAAGGGTA
>CAZTWC010000013.1:0-29225 GCA_964617105.1 uncultured Myxococcia bacterium | reverse complement strand
AGAGAGATACCGGTGGAGCGGTAAATAGCATCTTCAATACTTATTCCTTGCAGGATAAATCCCATTAATTTTCTGAAACCGGCCAACTGGTATTCTTGCATAAAATAACTAAAAAAATCTATACTTTGGCAATAGGCAACATTAACCTCCCTGGTATCGCGAGGAAAATTGTTGGTCAGATCAGCCAAGGTATAAAGCCGATCTGCCACAGAAGCCTTCATCAAGGTAGAGATGCAACCGAAGCCCCATTCATCGGCTTCAAACATGGCGTAACCTTCATTGAACCAGAGGGGAATAGTTATTTTTTCCCCGGCTGCCCAAAATAGGGCCAGGTGAGCGAATTCATGCCTAAAAACAGTTTCAATATCTCGAACGCGGTCTTCCTTCCCTCCTTTTACCTGCAAGATTATCAGGTTCAAACGGGAATAAGATATACCCGCTGCCCAAAAAGGGGCCTGGTATTGACCGGGCTGCAGGTTGAGAAACTCCTCCATATTGGTTGCTATTTTTACGGTGACCTGACCTTTAGGCGCATTCAGTTCCAGGTGGGATAAAATAACTTGGATATATTGATCGGCATTGTTCAGCAAAGAGGTAACCGCTTTTTGGTCTTCAGAATGAAAATGGAATTCAACCATTCCCACCTTAAGGGTTTGCCAAAGATTATCTGATGGATGTTGTTTAGCGGCCGCGGTTGATATTAGTGTCATTTGAACGGACACTAACAGGATAAAAATAAACACAGCCTTAATTGCCGGAGCAAAAAAGGCTGATAGTGTTGTACAAAGTACTAGTTTGGGGTGAATGATGGGGCTCGAACCCACGACAACCGGGGCCACAACCCGGTGCTCTACCAACTGAGCTACATCCACCATATTATGTCCCATGGTTATTAACATTATTTTACCGGGAAATCAAGGAAAAACAAAACGTCAAATCATAAGATTGTTCAGGAATCCAGGTGAGAACATTCTTGCAGACGATTAATGGGCAACTTTATAGTAAAGGTGCTGCCAAGATTCTGGTTATTTTCAGCATTTATTTGCCCACAATGAAATTCATCCACTATAGCCAAAACCCAACTTAATCCCAGTCCTTCCCCCTTTAAAGAGGAATCTTTAGTTGAATAGCCAAAATTAAAAATTCGACTGATCTGAGTTGGAGACAACTCATTCCCCTCTTTATCAAGAATGCCTTGACCATTGTCCCTGGTTTTAATCTCAAAGCATTTTTCCGAGGTACAGGAACTTATAGAAATATAGATCTCTCCTCGGGTTACCTCGTTAATTTGCCGCGCTTTGACTGAGTCCACAGCATTGGTGATAATATTAAACATTGCCAATTTTAGCAAGCGGGGCTCTACCTTGGCTATGATGTTTTTTCCTCCACTGTCCAGGTTGAAGTTAATATCACCTGATGTGGTGAGCCTGAAAAGTTCAAGCAACTCTTCAATGGTTTGAAAGATATTTATCGATTCAAATTTTGGCGAATGAATATAGGTATAGGAACGATAGATGTTAACTATTTCCTGGAGGAATTTAATGTTATTTTTTAGGTTATTGATGGCGTTTATAAAGAGGCTATCTTGCCGGTTAACCGTTTCTTTTTTCTCGATATTTTTCATGTAGGAAGTTATTGCCATTAATTCCAGTTTGCCCGAAGCTATAATATTGGTCAGGTCATGGCCTAGATTTTTGGCCAAATTGATATTGGCCAGGCTCTTCTCTTTCATTATCAACTTACGCTGGATATCAATGTAATTGCAGGAGATACCAATCTGGTTACCGATTAGTCCTATGGTCTCCATGACCAGCAAGGGGAAACGGTAGTAGTTATTTTTATTCATATCCAGCAGACCAAAACCGTAAATTCTGTCTTGAAAGAAGATAGGAAAAAGCAGGGCATACTTGATATTTTGCCGGGAAAGATCGGTGTGGATCAGATAGAGTTCCTCCTTGAGTAGGGGCTTACCATTCTCCTGTAGTTGGTTTCTGGTTTGGCTGTCAAAAATAGTGGTGAAATTGCGGTAACAGGAAAAAATAAAACCAGGAAAAATATCATTTAACAGCCGGGGCAGTTTATGGAAAAAACTGTCTACCGTGAGATCTTTATTGCTGGAGATAAAATCGCCTAGCAATAATTCTATTCGCCATAAAATCGAATCCCGAGCCTTGCGGTTATACAGTTTTTCCAGAAGAGTGACCGGATTGTCAATGAGAGAATCGACCGAAGAACGTGGCTTTTCCAAATAAGACACCACCTTTTTAAGGGGGATGACCACCCGGAGATTAAAGAGAATCTGGAACACCAGGATTATTACTACCATCGGCAGAATCACCGATTGCCACTTGGTGGTAAGGGAGATGATTTTTTTCTCGTTAACGGGATTGGTATAAAAGAAAACAATTTTCCCCAGGTTACTTTTAACAATAAAACTGTTCTCAAAAGAAAATAGAAGATTATATTTCAAGGAGTTGCTCTCTTCATATTTTAGATAATTATCATAAGTCGAGATTAACATACCTCCGTTATCTACAATTTGAAGCCGAAATATGGGGGATTTATCAAATAGAATTTCTATGGCCATCTCTTCCAGTTTTTTCATCAGCAACGGGTGATCATGCCGGTTTTTGCGCATAACAATATAGTCATCAACCAACCTGATCCAGAAAGGCAGATTCTTGGAATGGGTTTCCGCCATAAATTCATTAACCACTTCAGAAATGATCACTTCCTTGGCCGGCCGGTAGAATTGATAGTTGAAGATAATAACCATCAGCGCGGTAATGATAATCATGGAAGAATTGATCAGAAAACCAGGTAGACTACGCCTGACAAAACTAACTCGCCCGTAGGATGCAGGCAACTCTTTCTTAGAGGTCTTACTGGAAAAACGGCTTTCTAGTTTAGGCAAAACAGAGTCCTGGCTATGTAAAAAGGTGAAATGTTGCCGGAATTAATCCTTACTTCATTATATAAGCAGTTTTAGTAAACATGATTTTGCTATAGTGCGTATTTGCCCAAGTTTTTCGGTTTCGCTCACATCCGGATGTATGTAAGGATTGCGAAAATGCTGTAGGTTAATCAGATCTTTGGCAAGTTCTAAGACTTCTTCACTGTTGGTGTGGATTCCCATTGGATTTTTAATTTTGACTATTCCTTTTCTGGTTATTACCTCATAATTACGAGCAAATAGTAACAATAAGGTTCCCACGGCTTTTAATCCATCGGGCCGGTACCTCCCCTCTAATTTCAAAATATATTGGAGGGTATGCCTGACATTATCTATCGTGATATTGATATGTTTTCCCCGCATCAATTGCAGCAGATACTGGTGTAGGAAAAGATCTACGTTTTTTAATTTCTCATCGTATAGCCGGTTAACCATTTTTAAGAATGCCCGGTTTTTCAACATGGAAACCATGCGACTTTTCATCTTTAACTTAACTTCATTTTCCACGGCAAAGGCGTAAGAAAAGGCAATGTTGCGAGAAAAATCGATATCCATCCCTTTTTCTTGTTCTTGCTGATTGAACATATACTCAGCCGTGATAAAGACTCGTTTGGTCTCCTGGTCTGCCTGGCTAAAGTTGTGGATTTTTTTGCCAATTTCCTGGACTATTTCTCTGGATATCTCTTCCCATCCATCAACGGTTTTAAGGGGTTTATCCAGAAATTGTCTGTCCCTGAATTGGAGTAGTGCATCATAGGCTTCGGTCCGGATATATTCATCCATTTGTTTATCATCGATAATTTTGGACAACTGCTCCCGGTCTTCTTCCCTGGTTTCGCCGCGGTTAAGCCTCTCCCGCATATCCCTAACCAACGCCAGCAGGCTTTTTTTTCGTTTATACTCCGCCATGGCGTTATCTATGGTGGAATAGAGATAGTCTATTTCCTGGTCTATTCTGCTTTTGCTTATTACCTGGTTGGCTCCAAGTTCTATGGCCTTGGCTCCCTCTTCAAAAGTTCCCACTGCGCTGATCATTATTATGGGGATAAAGGGTTTTAAAGAGCGGATATCCCGGATCAGTTGGAGGCCCTCTTCCCGGGAACGCATCTCCAGGTCGGTAATAACCACTTCCGGTACCTGTTCCCTGATTTTAGTCATTGCTTCATCTCGATTTTCAGCCTCTACCACCTGGTAATTGTTCATCTCTAAAAAGCGGGTAAAAGCCTGCCGATACATCTTGTTGTCATCCACCAGCATTACTGTGTACATAGGCGCACCTGAGAATTGAGTTATTTTTTTGAATTGGTTGGTTTTTGTAATTGGTTGATCTCTTTTTTTAATCTTTCCCGATCCGTACTAAAGGGAAAAGTACTGTAAACCTGGTACAATCTGGACTTATCAACCAACCTGGGATAGATAATCAACACCGCTTTTATTCTATCATCAGCAAAGGGAAATCGGTCTAATATTTTTACCAATTGAACCACGCTGAAATTTTGATCCGATAGTGACTGCAGTAATTGCAGCCGGTGGTCGGCAAAATTGGTTTCATCCAAGCGGCCGACAATATCAATAAATTCAGCGGCAGGAACTGGCGCTGGGGCCAATATAGCCGGAACAGGTTGTGCCGATTTTACCTCCAGGGTTTCGGTTTTGGAGTTCTCTTTGTCAACAACTAATATCTTGGCTCCCTGGGTGGGTTGGCAGGGATCATTATTGCCAACGGTTGAAGCGTAATGTTTTTCCAGGGCCTTGATTAGTTTTAGACTGTTTTTTAGGTGCTTATTAAGTTTAGCCTTGATTTTTGAATTAGTACTAATTCCATTGACCATACCCCTGGTAAAGATGATTTCGCTTTTCAATTTCTCGAGTAGTTTGCCTGTCCGATTTCCCTTAGTAACCTTGGTAATAGTGGGGTTGGATGTTGACATTTTGCCCAAATGGCTGTCAGCATGAGCCATGGGATTTATGACATTTATGATAAAAATTAAGCCAGGCAGCAGTAATTTGAACACAAGGCTTTTGGGCATAATAACAGAGTTCCATAGTTTTGTTGCAAGTTTAAAGATAAGGATATCCTATCTCAACTTTTAAAAAATATCATCTAAAATCAGCAATTGCTTTGAGGACGGAGGAAGATACCCCCTGCTACATACTCAGGTAGTTGCGGTTTTTTGATGTAAATTGTTAAATTGCCGCGCGGTTATTTTTTTGTTGACAAATGATAAAGATCTCTGTATCGTTATCATTTTCTGCGCCAGTGTTTGTAGTTTGAGGTCTTTGTATTGCTCTTTTGTTGCTATCATCACCTCTGATTAAGAACATCTTTGGTGATTTTATTTTTTTGAAGCATTTGGAGGTTAAGATGCAAGGACGGAAATTGTTTGTTGGAAATTTAAATTATGCAGTAACTAGAGAACAGTTAACTGAACTGTTTACCAATCATGGTGAAGTGTTGGACGTTAAAATTATCGATGGTAAAGGTTTTGGCTTTGTGGAGATGTCCAGCCAGTCCGAAGCAGAAACTGCCAAAACAGAACTGAACGGTACTGAGTTGATGGGCCGCACCATGAACGTAGATGAGGCCAGACCCCCCAGACAAAGAGACAGTAGACCCCGCAGATGGTAGACTGTAATATTTGAAGTCAACCCGGCATTTTATTGCCGGGTTGGCAAAAGAATTTGTAAAACCCGGAGAACCGATAGAAAGTTCCCCGGGTTTTTTTTATAGATCTGCATTCATAGTTTTAAATCCACATTTTTCCAACTCCAGGCGTAACTTTTTTCGAGCCCTGAATAGGGATTGGCATTTAGTGACCAAAATATTACAACCCCTCGATATCTGGCAGGATTCCTTTATATCCTTCGATAAAGTAAAAATTGAATCGACGCACCTTTATTCCAACTCGTTCAATAGTCAACTCCTTGATATGCTGAATGTTTTTCGCCCGAAAGATCTCCTGAGGCTTTTTATTATACCGGTTATCATGTATAAATAGTATTTTATCTCTTTTTAGGGCTGGCAGATCGCCCAGGGAGAAAAAATCGAATTGATCCAGCCGGTTGTTGAGGCAGTAAACTGGCCGCCCCCTGGCTGAGGCAAACCAGAGTTGGCTGCAGATAGTGTAGTGGTAACTGGCCAGGGGCACCTCTTCCTGAGGGCCGATTATCTGTTCAACCTGCGCCGCCACCCGGGGCCATCCCATCAACTCGTTAGCCAGGTCGAAGCGGGGATTGTATTCAAAATTTTTTAGCACATATAAACCCAAAGGGGTGAGTAGATGAACCAGGAGCAATCCGTTGATAACCATTGGAAAAATAAACAGGTAATATAAATACCGTCCACACCAGGGTTCCCGTTTTTGCCTGGGTTTTTCAAGGTTTTTGGCAATATATCCGCCCAGCAAGGCAATAAGAGGTAAATAGCCTATGGCTGGCCAGTGGGGTTCAGATTCTTTGGTTAACAGGCAAACCAGAAAAAAGAAACTCAGCAAAACCAATCCATTTACCGAGAGAAACAAAACTGGATGATGAAGTTCTGGCCATTTACACTGGATCTTTTTTCGTTGTCTGAGCAGGCAGATAACCATCAGAGCCAATAAAAAAGGACTGAAATATAATATCTGACCTCCCACCAGTTGGCCCAGGTTAGTGGCCAGGTTGCTGAGTGACATACTTCCCCAATTATGCCTCTGGACCAGGTGAAATTTCAAAGAAGGCCAGTGGTTTATCCAGTTCCAATAGAGCACTGGCAGGGAAAGAATTAGGGCCAGCAGGGAAGACAAATAGAACCAGGGCTGGCGCCAATGTATTCTGTAGGGTTTGAACAGCAAAATGATTAAAGTGGGAAGAATAATTACCAGCATAAAGTACTTGGCCAAAAATCCCAGACCTAAAAGCAGTCCACAGAGAATAATATTCAGTGGAGAGATCTTGTTCAGGCTACGTTGGAAAAGGATAAAAAAAGCCAGGCAAAAGGGGGCCAACACTACATCCGGCGAGGCAGAAATCCCTCCTAAGAAAAAGGCAGGGGTAACTGCCAGCAAGGCTACTGCCCAGAAGCCGGCTTTTGGTGAAAATGAGTCAGCAGCCAGACGATACATAAGCAGACCAGAGATATTAAAGATCAAAACCGGTGCCAACCGTAAGCCAAAGGCATTATCACCGGCCATGGAGGTAAAACCGGCAATAATCCAGGCCAACATGGGTGGGTGATCGTAGTAACTCCAGTCCAATTGCTGCGACCAGGTCCAGTAATAGGCTTCAGCATCTCCTGGTCCGGTTAGACCTATAATCACCAACCGAATTATGGTCAGGGTTATGAGTAGCAGTAAGGTATAGCGGAAAGAATTTTGAAGGGCGGCCATAGAGGAATTTTTCCTAATACATATGAGCGCTAGCCAGGCATTCGCCAGAATTGTATGTTTATAGGTGTATGTCGGATTTCTGCACTGTTGCCTCCAGCGAAACTTTCTTTCAAAAGGGTATTGACCTCTTGCCAGATTTGGCCAATATCGCCAAAAATTGCTAAAAATATAACCAGCATCACCAGGGAGAAAAATAGCATGGAAAGAATACTTAGCGAATAGCGTTTAATGGCAATAATCTTTTCCCTTCTACTGCGGTTGGAGTAAACTTTTTGTAAGGTTTCTTCAATTTGCTGGTCTTGAAAATATTTATTAGCCTCCTCCAGCGCTTCCAGCCCCCGGGTTTCCTCCTGATTAGAGAGCAACTTCAACCCTTGACGCTTGTAGAGAGCACTTATTGCCTGTTTGATTTCTTCTCTTTCCGGCAAAATTGCCAGGGCTTTTTGAGCAATTTCACAACGACGTTGAAAACTAGTTTTTTTTTGTTTTAAAAAGGCTATAAATGCCTCCTGCAATATCGCCTCCTCCTCTTGATTGAAGGCTATTGTATCTGGTTCTATTTGATCAAACAGTTCAGCTGCCCTGCTATATTTTTTTATTTTTATCAATGTCAGGGCAAAGTAGGCATGGGAAGGATCTATATCGGCAATACCGTAAAAAGCGTTAGCCGCCTGAAAGAATTTTTCTTGTTTAAAATAACTCATGCCCAGCATCCGGTAAAGTTCATTCAGATCCTGGTTAATCAAACCGATAAGGCCTCTTAGGATGGAATAATTTTCCATATACCCGGGCATCTCGTGTAATAGGTGCTCATGTTTGTCAATAAAGGAAAAATCAGTGCCCACCTTTTTACGGACCAGGGGGTCATCGTGCAGAGCGGTGTAAATTAAAAGTTCCAGGTATTTAATTAGATTATCCAGATCATTTTCCGATTGATAAATATCTATTAATTCCCGGATGGCGATAAAGGTTTCTTCCTGGTCGAAATAGCCCTGTTCTGCCACAGTTGCATAGACCTCTTTCAATTGTTCTTTGTCATCAGTTTTCTTGATAATTCGCGCTTTTAACATCAGCGCTTCCACGTCATTGCCACTTTCTTGTAAAAAAGCGCTTATCTGTTCGTTGGCCTCATTCAGGCGCTCTTGATTCAGAAAAAAAGTTGCCAGTTTTATATATAATTCCTTGGAGCAAACACCTTGTTCCTGTAAAGCCAGCATCTCGTCCAGATCGTTGGAGAGCTGTTGCGGTTCAATACTAAGGGAGCGCTTTTTAACTTTCAGTTGCTCAAAATCAACCCCACAAACAGGACAGAAATTAGCATCTGTCTCCAACTCTTCTTGACATAATGGACATTGTCTCATGTTGTGTTCCTCATGGTTGTCCGGTTGAGTGGCTTCTTTTTTTCCACTCCCGCTTAAAAAGTTGCCGGGCCCGGTTCAACCTACTTTTTGAAGTACCTATATCGCTGCCATTAAATGCATTTAGATATATTACCTCACTGCAACTGAACATGCAAATTTATTATAAATTCTCGCAATCAAGTGATTTCTCGAACGGAAACAATTTACTTCCGGATCGCGAGAAATGCTCTTTAAAAAAGAAAAGTTTTATGTTAATAAGATAGTAGTTGATTTTAATTGTGGAATATTAAAAAATGTCAAGATAGAGATGAACCCAGAGAAATAATCTTTAAGAATTTAGTAAAAGAAAAAATGTGAGGGAGATATGGTACACCAATATAGCATCCTGGTAGTGGACGATGAGCCCCTGGTTAGAAAAGTTTTATCTACTTTTCTGATAAAAGAGGATTTTAAGGTAGAAGAGGCTGAGAACGGTCACGGCGCCTACATGAAACTCTTAGACGGCAAAAAGCGCGGGTTTGTATTCGATTGTCTTATCCTGGATGTAGAGATGCCCGGGAGTATAGATGGTAGAGGACTTTTGAAATTACTCAAGGGACCTCATTCCACTTTTAAAAATTTACCGGTTATTATGTACACAGCAGTGCGTTCCAAAAACGACATTGTCTATTTAATCGAAAATTTGGGTGCTGACGATTATATTGTTAAGAGCGATGAGTTTAATCCCAATGTCCTGCTATCCAAAATCAAAAAATTGATTCATGACCGTAAGGGCGAATCAGCCAAGGCTGAGAGTTTGCCTGCCAAGGAGAGAGCCTATTTAGAGATTGGCACCAAGTTTAAATTTGTGCCGATCTTAGAGAGGTTGACAAAGTTGATGGCCTACGTGGATCAAGACCCTTCGGCCAGCCAGATTGCCTTGGAAGCGATTGAAACCATGAAGGGATTACTCACCGTCCAGTGTCCATCCTGTCAAAACAAGGTGATGCTCACCGAAAAGAGCAATTTCTGTATGAAATGCCGCACCCCTCTGCGGGGATAACTACAGCCCTGGCAATTTCTCCGAACCACTAATGCTGTATGAACACTAGAACAGATGTGCCACAAAATCTGGGTGGGGTGCGGGAATAATCTCGGTTTGCACCAAAAGTCCGGTGTCGATCTTTTCAACTCCAGCCTTAATGGAGGCCTCAACCTCATACAACTCACCAGTTAAGGTCAGGTAGGATTTCCCCCCCAGTCCATTGGCTATTCTGATATCTATCAGTTTTATGGATGTGCACTTGGCGGCAGCATCAGCCGCATAAATTATTGAAGCAGCGGTAAAGGTTTCTATAATTCCTACCGATTTTATAGTTTCTATATGGTTGGTGCGGGTAATAGCCGGCCCTACCTGGGGGTCGACATGGGGTAAAAAGAGTTTGTCTACCAGGTAGTGGTCCGCACTATTTTCTCCCACCATCATAGACTCTTCTACCTCAGAAACTTCGCCATTGATGATAATTAAAAATTTTCCCGGGCAGATGCTGTGGGCCTGGAGTACGCTGACAGGGGCTTTTTTAGCCATAGTGTCACAGGCCACCATCCCTTTTGCTATACTCAAAGTTTCTATCATGCCGATGGCGGGATCTTTATAAGACATCTTTTTTCCTCAGTTCTTTGCTTGTCCAAATTTCATATGGCAGTTAATTTTCCTGTGAACACTGTCATTTAACCTTTTTTATCACCACTTCATTCCGGTTCGCTTTTACTACCTGGCCGGAAATAGAGGCATGGATGTTGGCACCTAATTGTTTTGAAGCCATTTGGGCAATGGTTTGCCCTTTCTTTACCATCTCTCCTTTAGTTACTATTGATTTGGCTGGTTGGCCAAAATGCTGCAGCATTTTTATCCGAACCCTGGTCCAATTTTCATTGGGAATAATGGTTTTTAACGGATGGTAATATTTCTCTAATTTTAGAGCCCTGACCAGGTTTAGTTTGGGGACCTTTTTGTAGTTACGTCCCTCTCGCACTGCGGGCGGCACCATCTTTACGGGCGGCTCGATATTTTGACTGGCGCCCATCTCTTTTAGTTGGATACACAGGGTGCGGGGGGAATGGCCCTGGGAGCAGGCGTAGAGAGAGCAAAGACCACACTGGCAGCATAGCAAAGCCTGAGAGCCCTTTTGGGGATCTGGGCCAGAGAAGGTGATATTGCGCATCAAGATATGAGGTTGAATTTGATGCCCGAGTAAATAACGGGGGCAAAGAGAAGTGCAGTCGCTGCACTGAATACAGGCGGTGGCCCGGCTAAGGTAACCCTGGGCCTTTTTACTCTCCGCACCTCTCAACGTAAAATAAAGATGGTTAGCCGGCAGAACTATCAGGCCGGCGGTGAGTTTATCTACGGATTGAAGCAGATCTTCCTCCTCATTTCCCATCATCGGTCCGCCGCAAATCACTCTAAAGGGATGAACTGTAGGGCCGCCGCATTGAGCCAGCACCTCTTTTATTGATGTCCCTACAGGCACTTTAATCACGCCGCGATTTTTTACTTCTCCGGTAACGGTAAGGGCTCGATCCACCACCTTTTGACCATGGCTGGCATGATAAATATTGATCAGGGTAGTGACGTTGTGCACCAGCACCCCGGTTTCCAGAGGGATTCCCCGCTGAGGAACCAGCCTGCCGGTAACTTCAAAGGTGAGAACATGCTCATCTCCGCAAGGATAAAAATCTTCTAACAAAAATAGTTCAATCCCATTTTTTCCCTTTATCGCGGCCTTTAATTTTTTGATGCAGTCTTGATAGACGCTTTTAAGCGCAATGATCCCTTTTTGGGCGCCAGTGATATTAACCACCATCTCCAATCCAGCCACTAATTCGCGCGTTTGTTCAATCATGGCGGTCTGGTCAGTATATAGGAGCGGTTCACACTCGGCCCCATTAGCGATTACCGTATCAACTTTAGATGATATCTTTAGATGAGAGGGAAAACCTGCCCCGCCGGCTCCAACAACGCCAGCCTCCTCAACCAACTTAATCAGGCGATTTTTTTGCATGATAATTAAACGATCCGGAAGTAGTCCTTTAACACGCAGCGTCTCACTCTGGTAAAGTCTTTGGCAGAGGTAAGCCCTTCGCCGGTGGGACTGGCGATAGTAAAAGAGGTGTATCCCTCGCCGCCCAGAGCCAGTCCGGCGTAAGAGGGTGCATTCTTAACAAAAATAGACGTGTCCATAACCACCGCCATTTTGTGTAGTTTTTCGATATTGGTGGAGTGGATACAGGCGGTATGCCTGAAATTGTGCTCCACCCTTTTGGCCATGGCAATCCCTTCGTCCACATGAGATACTCGAATAAGAGGCACCACCGGCATCAGCAATTCGTGCTGCACAAAGGGATGGTCTTCTGAGGTTTCGCAGAATATCAAGCGTAGGTCATCGGAAGCAGATATCCCAATTTGATCTAAAATCCGGTTGGCATTTTTCCCAACCCAATCTTTGTTAACCCCATCTCCTTTTAACACCACTTTTTCCAGTCGGGCCAGTTGTCGCCCGGTAACTTCGTATGCACCGTACCGCAGCATATACTGTTTTAGCATATCGGCAATATCGCTGACCGCAATGAACTCTTTTTCTACCACGCAGACAATATTGTTATCCAGGGAGGCGCCTTTGATAATATTTTGGGCCGCCCTTTCAATGTGAGCAGTTTCATCCACTACCGCTGGAGGATTACCCGGTCCGGCGGCGATCACCTTTTTTTCTGATTGCATGGCCACTTTTACCACTGCTGGACCGCCGGTGACCACCAATAACCTGATGGCAGGATGGCTCATCAGGGCCTGGGCGCTTTGGATAGTGGGCTCTTTAATGCAGCATAGCAGGTTTGGCGGTCCGCCCACCGCCACAATGGCTTTGTTTAACAGAGAGATATAGTAATTGGAAATATTCTTGGCTGCAGGGTGAACATTAAATATGACAGCATTTCCACCGGCTATCATGCCAATGGCATTGCATATAATAGTTTCAGTCGCATTGGTGCAGGGAGTTATAGAGCCAATCACCCCGTAAGGCGCCCGCTCCACCAGGGTCAAGCCGTCATCACCAGACCAGGCGATGGGTTTCAAGTCTTCCACCCCAGGAGTTTTATTTATGGCCAGCAGATTTTTATTTATTTTGTCCGCCACTCTACCTATCCCGGTCTCTTTTACCGTCATCTCGGCTAGTTCACGGTTGTGTTGCCTGGATACCTCCCGCATAGCCTCAATTACTCTGATTCGCATCTGCAAAGGAAGTTTTACCAATTGTTCCTGGGCTCTGCCGGCTGCTTCACCGGCAGAATCCATATCGGGAAATACCCCCACCTGACCAGGACCGGAGAAATATTTTCCGGTTACTAGAGACGGAGAGGCGTTAGCGCTTGCATGGCTGGAAACTGGTTTCATCCCTAATGGTTTAGCCATCTGTTCACCGGCCAATTTACTCACCACTTTTTCCACAATGGCGTCTATCCTTTTTTCGTCCAGGTGCATTTTTTTATACTCCCATAATTTTATTCCCAAATTTTCGCCTGTTTTCCCAGCGAGTAAAGGAAACAAAAAAAGTTTAAATCTCCGCTCATTTCGATCAATTTGTCCTGGTTGGGATTATTTTCTTTCTCTTCGCCTTCCTGCTTTTGGTTTTGAGCCGTATTTAACCGGATGGCTTTCCATATTTCACCGGCCAAAGGGATTTTTTGGCTCATCTCGGCAATAAAATCAGCCAGGGCTTTTTGGTCCTGCGATAAGGTAATCAACTGATTGCGGCATTGGCTCCACTGTTCCAGGCTCAACTCTTCAAAAAATTTTGCATCCATTTTGTGTTTCCATGTAATAAATTGGTTAAAGATATAATAGACAAGTTAAAGTTTCAGATAAAAAATAAGGGAATTTTCAGAAATATAGAGAAGAAGACTAAGTTTGGTAAGGAAAATTAAGGCAGAACCACAAACAATTAAAACTACTCAGACTCCGCCTTATTATAGGAAATGTTGCCGTCTTTATCAATCATATCTACAATGGCCATAATTACTGCATCAACCGGCCGTTCATCGGTGAGATGAGTCTGCCTGGATGCACTGCCAGTGGCATAAAGCACCAATTCTCCAACTCCGGCGCCTACTGCATCTGCGGCTACCACCGGATCATCTTTTGCTTTTAGTTTTCCCGCTTCATCCGTTGGTCTAAGCAGCAAAAACTTCAACCCCTTCAAAGTTTCTTCCTTGCGGGTTGACACCACAGTACCGATAACTTTTCCGATTAACATCCTTCTCTTTTGCCTCCCCTTGCCCTTTGCGCCAGAAATAATTCAGGATATCATTAAGATACCTGGTTTTTTCTGCCCAGGGGTAACACGAGATCTATATTAGCATGGGGACGAGGAATAACGTGGACGCTAACCAGTTCACCAACTCGTTCAGCCGCTCTGGAACCAGCCTCGGTGGCCGCTTTGACCGCCGCTACATCACCTCTGACCAATGCGGTTACAAAACCGCCGCCAATTTTTTCATAGCCTACCAACTCCACTCGAGCTGCTTTTACCATTGCGTCAGATGCCTCAACCATACCGACAAAACCTCTAGTTTCAATCATACCTAATGCATCAGCCATAACTCCTCCAAAATGTATGAGTAATTTTTAATTTAATAGACATTACCTAAAATTTACAACAACCTCAATCCGTGAGTCAATTGCTGATTTTAGGTATTTAATTTTTTAAATTAATTTATGATCTTTGGCAAGCTATTTCTAAATGAGATCTCAATTATCCTCAGAAGAGGGCTTTAATTTTTTCTTTTTTATTTTTTCCACCAGAGTCGTTCGATTCAAATTGAGCAGGCTGGCTGCTTTGTTCTTATTCCATCCAGTTTGTTCCAAGGCCTGTAAGATCAGGTCTTTTTCCATCTCACTTATTACCTGGTTGAAATCTATGCCATCTTCACCCACTTCCATTGATGGGGTCTCATCTTTGCCAGATTGGTTGCCCAAGATCTTTTGCGGAACATCCTCCAGGAGAATATTTCCCTCCCCGCGAAAAATCATCATTCTTTCCACCATGTTTTCCAGTTCTCTAACATTGCCCGGCCAATCGTAACGGAACAATTTCTCCATAACCTCTTTTTCTACCCCTTCCACTGATAAGTCTTCGTTATTATTTATTTTGTTTAAAAAACTGTTTATCAGCAAAGGGATGTCTCCCCGTCGTTCCCGCAGAGGTGGAATACTAATTGGAATTACGTTGAGACGGAAATATAGATCTTCCCTGAAGTTTCCCTCGGCGATCTCCTTTTCCAAATCTTTATTGGTGGCGGAAACCACTCTGAAGTTGGCGCTCATCTCCTGGATGCCTCCCAGGGGAATATATGATTTGTCCTGCAGCACCCGCAGCAATTTTACCTGTAGGTAAGGCGGCATATCTCCTATCTCGTCCAGAAAGATGGTACCTTTGTCCGCCATTTTAAAACGTCCAGGTTTGGATTTTACTGCACCGGAAAAAGCCCCTTTTTCATAGCCGAACAGTTCGCTTTCTAAAAGCGTATCGGGGATGGCAGCGCAATTTACCGGTACCAAGGGTCCTTTACCTCGTTTGCTTCTGGTATGAATTGCCCGGGCTACCAACTCTTTGCCGGTACCGCTTGCCCCGGTAACCAATATCGTGCTTTCGGTCTTGGCAACTCGTTCGATAATACCGAAAATCTTTTTCATCTTGGGGTCATCGCCAATCATATCAAGATAGTGGCAGTCGCCGGTGGCAGGGGTTTGGGAATCGTTTTCCGACTCCGGTTTCATTTGTTGGTATTTATTGGTCAATATTTCGGCAATATGTTTTTCCATGGTGGCCAGGGCCGTTTCTTTAGGGAAAAATTTTTGGGCACCCTTCTCCATTATGGAGACCACATCTTCCATTTTGGCATGGGCGCTGTATAGAACAATTGGCAAGTCTGGTTTGTGTTTTTGACAATATTTTAACACCTCCACCCCATTGCTGCCAGGCATAATATTATCCAGAAGCAGCAGGTGGTAGTCTTGTTGTTTCACTCGCAAGATCACATCAAAACCGTTGTCCGCTGTTTCTACATCGTAACCACTCTTGGTAAAAAACTGGGAAAAAGTTTCCCTTGAATCTTCTTCATCATCAGCAATGAGGATTCGAAAAGCCATGTTAACCTCGTCTATTTTAGGGCTCCCTCAAAAATAACTTCATACCCGCTGGGCACTTCGCATTTTCGAGGCCAACGGTCATCCCTTTAGGGACTCCCAGATTCGGGCCATATAGATTTTGAATGCCGAACTACTATATCTTATAAGTTGAATGGGTGTCAATATTTTATCACTAAAGTTTACGGGCAGATTTTTGTTAGTGACGTTTTTTTGTCACCTTCTATATCCCCATCTCTCCACCCCATTATTTAATCAGGGTCCCGCAATAAAATTAGATTATTGCTGATTTATCCAACCTTTGTTATCATTAGACTGGAGATTATATGAAAACCCTTATTGTTATTCCCGCCCGTTACGGCTCCACCCGTTTTCCCGGCAAGCCTTTGGTAAAAATTGCTGGGCGCGAAATGGTGGCACTGGTGTGGGACATTGCCATCAGAGCGGCCAAAAAGTTTGAAAATGTAAGGGTGGTGGTGGCCACCGATGATCAACGGATCGCTCAATTTTGTCGCCAGCACAATATGGAGGTGCTTATCACCTCAACCGATTGCCGCACCGGCACAGAAAGGGTGCGCGAGGCTGCCCAGGCCATTCAGGAGAGGCCCGATTTTGTGGTGAATCTGCAGGGCGATAACCCACTTTGTCCACCCGGATTTGTGGAGACGATCATTGATTGTTATCTCCAAGATAACTCGCTGGAGGTAGTCACACCCTGTGTCCAATTGTCCTGGAAAGAGTTGGATATTTTGCGGCAGTTCAAAAAGCACACCCCCTTTTCCGGCACCACCGTTATTGTGAACCAGGAAAATAAAGCCATCTGGTTTTCTAAGAATATTATTCCCGCTATCCGCCAGGAGAAAAGTATACGGGAGAGGAACTCAGAAACCGGTTTGTCGCCGATTTATCGCCATATTGGACTCTACGGTTATCGCTATGACATTTTAGACAAAATTGCCCATCTTCCCCAGGGGTTTTATGAAAAACTGGAGGGTTTGGAGCAATTGCGGTTTATAGATAATGGTATTGATATTCGAATGGTTAAAGTGGATTATGGAAACTGGCCGGGTATGAGTGGTGTGGATTCTCCTGATGATGTTCAACGGGCCGAAAAGTTGATTAGTGATTATGGTAAATTTTAAAAGAGAGAGTTTATGTTTGTGACCAACCCACTAACCAGACTGATTATTGCTCGTCACGGCAATACTTTTACCCGGGACCAAACTCCCACCCGGATTGGCCGTCGAACCGATCTGGATTTGGTGGAGGAAAAACGGAGTAGGGCTATTGGCCACTATCTTATAGAAAACAATCTATTACCCGCTAAAGTTTTCGCCGCTCCGCTTAAGCGTACAACCAACACTGCCAGACTGGCAGTTAACCAGATGCAAACCCACCTCTCCATTGAACCAGAAGAGAGTTTTTTGGAGATCGACTATGGTCCAGACGAAAACCAAACCGAAGATCAGGTGTTACAGCGTCTTGGTGGTTTAAGAGCGGTAGAGATGGGCCAGAATCTGGAGCAACTATCCAATCAGCAGGTTATGGCAATTGGCCGGGAAGTTATTAACGCCTGGAACCGGAAGGCAACGGTCCCTGGTGGCTGGAAAGTAAATCCTGCTGATATTGTTAATAATTGGCACCGTTTTGCCAAAAAGGTGGAAATGGAATATCCAGGTCAAACCGTTCTGTTGGTGACCAGTAATGGAATTGCCCGTTTTTCCCCCCACCTGACCGGTGAGTTTGCCTCCTTTGCCCAAAAAAACCAAATAAAATTAACCACTGGCGGCCTGGCTATTTTTGAGAAACAGAGCCATCAGCAACATTGGAAATGCACCGCTTGGAATATCCCACCCTGCAGAAAGTTTTGTGTAGAGTATTGACCAGGGGCTCTAAGGGCATATATTTCAATAAAAAAGAGATCCTAAAGGATGAGGTTGAGATAGAGACAATCTCTCCCCCGCCTTGTTCTATCAGTTTGAAGGCTTGCAACAGGTTTTGGTTGGTGTTGTTGATGCCGATTCCCACCAGAGATACTGCTCCTAATCCTTTGATTATTTTTAGTCCTGGACCAAATTCATTTTGCAAACGTTTTTCCAAGGAGTTGAATTCCGGCAAATTTTTTAAAGGGATGACAATGGAACCACAGTTGCTGTTTTGCTGAAAATTTATCTGTTTAACCTCCACCCCCTCCTGGTCCAGAAAGGCCAGTAAAAGGGAAAAAGTTCCTTGTGTATCCTGACAATGCATAACGAAATAGGCCAGGTCATACTCATAAGTTACTCCAGTTACCCGGCCGTTGCCATTTTTATGTTCCGAAATTTTTGTCCCTTCAGATGGGCATCTGCTGGTAGAAGCGGTGGAATAAACGGTTATCAGATGACTTTTGGCAAACTCAACTGCGGTATCGCACAGTATTTTAGCCCCTGATACAGCCAACTCCTGCATTTCCTGGTAGGAAATGTTGTCTAATTTACTGGCATTTTCTACCACCATTGGATCAGCACTGTAAACTCCATCAATATCAGAGCAAATTTCACAATATTCTGCTTTCAAGGCGGCAGCCATGGCTATGGCCGTAGTATCGGAACCGCCTCTTCCCAGGGTGGTGATCTCTTTATCTTTGCTCACACCCTGGTAACCGGCGATAATGACAATTTTTCCCCTGGCCAATTCCTGGATAACCCTCACGGGCCGCACTTCGATTATTTTTGCTCGCGAGTGGCTGCCGCTGGTAATAATTCCACTCTGTGAGCCGGTAAAAGAGATGGCCTGAAATGATAATTCCTGTAGGGCCATGGATAAAAGAGTCATGGATATCCTCTCCCCCACCGAAAGCAGCATGTCCAGTTCGCGCGGGCCAGGTTCAGGAGTGATCTCCCGGGCCAGATTGAAGAGATTGTCGGTAGTGTCTCCCATGGCGGAAACCACAACTACCATCCTTTTGCCGGTTTTGGCAGTGTCGATGATTCGGCGAGCCACCGCCTTTATTTTTGACGATGAGGCTAGAGAGGTGCCACCATACTTTTGTACAACCACCGGAGGGTTAGGAGCCATTTTATTCCAACCATTTCTATCAATTTAAGGATTATCGATAATATCTTGGTCCTCCGAAGTAGATGACTTTTCCAGGTCCACAATAGTGGTCTGACCAACGTAAGATTTAGTTTCATAGTGGGTTAATTGGCCGATTTTTTTTACTACATTGGATATCCGTTCCAACTCCTGCTCGATCACTTTTAACTCTTTTCTAAGTGGGTCATCCTGGGCTAAGTCCATTTCTAAAAGTTCAAAGGAGCCCAATAACACGGTGAGCGGCTGGTTTAATTCATGGGCAGTGGCGCCCGCCAGTTCGGCCATGGCAATCTGCCTTTCATGAATGAGCAATTTATTTTGGGCAGTTTGTAGTTTTTCCTCCATTTTCCGTTTTTCCCGCATATCGCTGAAAATCCCCACGGTTCCTATCTCTTGCTCTTGATTATAAATAATCGCCGCCGTCATTCTAATTGGAATTTTTTCCCCTGCCCGACTTAAGGCATATTGTTCTATGGAATTGAGTTTGCCCACGCCGCCGAATTCTTTGCTGCGCAGCATTTGCATCACTTTTTTCGCCTCCCCTGGGAAGTATAGTTGGGCAACATGCATTTTATCCACCACCTCTTCTGCAGCAAAACCATATATTCGGGTAGCACTCCGATTAAAAAAGGTGATGTAGCCATTCATGTCGGCGGAAATAATAGCATCCACCGAGGAGTTGACTAAATTTTCCAAAAAATATTTAGTCTTTTCCCGTTCTACTTTTAGCACCCAGGCCTGAGTGATATCGTCAAACAAGAGGATAATATGCTGCTGGTTTAAAAACAGGGTATTGATAGAAAAATGCAATCTCATCTTCAAGCCAGATTTGCTGACTACCAGGGATTCAAAGGAGTTCAGTTTTTCCCGGTTAATTATTCTGGACATAATCCGGGCCACCCTCTTTTTTTCCTCTGGGCTGAGAATATCGTTAAGGTTCCTGGATTGGAGTTCTGTTTTGGAGTATTCAAGTATCTCTTCCCCGGCCGGGTTTAAATACACTATTTTGCCGTTAAACTGGCAGACCAGTACCCCAGATTGAAAAGAGGTGAAAAATGGTTCGTACTGTTCCAATGGAAGATGGTTTTTATTCATGGGTAATAATATATATTAAAAGCATCCTGCTCGTCAATCTATCTTCGATCTTTAAATTTATATTCTTATTTAAAGTAAGAATATAAAAAAATAATTGATAAATTGCTCAATCGTGTATATTATCTTGAGATATAGGAGGTTCTATTATGAAAGAAAAAGTAGAAAAAGTATTAGACGAGATTAGACCTTTTTTAATCGCTGATGGCGGAAATATCGAATTGGTTGATGTTAAGGATAACGTTGTTTTTGTAAAACTTCAGGGTGCCTGTGCCGGTTGTCCGGGAGCTGCGATGACCCTGAAAATGGGAGTAGAGCAAAGACTAAAAGAGAAAATACCGGAAGTTGAGCGGGTTGAAGCGGTAACGTGAGTTAGTTTGAAATTATTTGTGGGGTGAGTGTTCCGGGAAAAGTCAAGAAAATTATTATATCCAGATCTTTATATTTAAAGGAGGCAAAATACTTATGGCTAGGTCTGCAAAAAAAACAATGTTAGATGTTATTGCCAAATTACAGGACACCAGGCAGTACCAGGAGCTGAACTGGGTAGGAAATTTTGAGGATTACCTGCAGATTGTCAAAGAAAATCCCCGGGTTACCAGGACAGCATTTCAGCATCTATACGATATGATCACCTCCTATGGTAAAACCGAGTATATGGACAATAAAAAGAAGATTGTTAGTTACAATTTTTTTAAAGATGAAAAATTTGGTGGCGCCGATGCAATCTATGGCCTGGATATTTCTCTAATGAAACTGGTAAATGTATTTAAATCAGCCGCCAACCAATATGGACCAGAAAAGAGGGTAATTTTACTCCACGGCCCGGTGGGAAGTTCTAAGAGCACTATCGCCAGATTGATGAAAAAAGGGCGGGAAGATTACAGTAAAATACCGGAAGGGACCATGTACACTTTTACCTGGAAATTTATGCGTAAAAATTTGGATGGTAAAGATGTTGAAGAAATCATGAATTGCCCCATGCACGAGGACCCAATCCATCTGATTCCAGCGGAATGGCGTGATAGGGTTTTTAACGAGTTGGGATTGGGCAACAAGGAGTATCTTATTCCCAATACCGGCGAGTTGTGCCCGGCCTGCCGCTATGTTTTCAGCGAGTTAAGCAAGCGGTACAACGGCGACTGGAGCAAAGTGATCAAGCATATTACCGTGCGCCGGTTGATCTTGAGCGAAAAAGACCGCTGCGGTATAGGCACCTTTCAGCCTAAAGATGAGAAAAATCAGGACTCCACCGAATTGACCGGTGATATCAATTATCGCAAAATCGCCGAGTATGGTTCTGACTCCGATCCCCGCGCCTTTAATTTCGATGGTGAATTTAATATAGCCAACCGGGGTATTATTGAGTTTATAGAAATCCTCAAATTGGATGTAGCTTTTCTATACGACCTTTTGGGGGCCACCCAGGAGCATAAGATTAAACCGAAAAAATTTGCTCAGACCGATATTGACGAAGTGATCATCGGCCATACCAATGAACCGGAATTTAAAAAACTTCAGAACAATGAGTTCATGGAAGCCTTACGTGATCGGACCATCAAAGTAGATATTCCCTATATCACCAAACTCTCAGAAGAGATCAAAATCTATTCCAGAGATTTTAACACCAAAAGAATCAAGGGAAAACACATTGCTCCCCATACCGTGGAGATGGCTGCCATGTGGGCGGTGCTCACCAGGCTGGAAGAGCCCAAAAAACACAACCTTACCCTGTTGCAGAAGTTAAAACTTTACGATGGAAAAACCTTAAGCGGCTTTACAGAAGATAATATTAAAGAGTTGCGTAAAGAAACGGAGCGCGAGGGAATGGAGGGGATAAGCCCTCGTTACGTGCAGGATAAAATGTCCAATTCCCTGGTTAGCGACAAAGCGGAAGGCTGTATTAACCCCTTCCTGGTTTTAAATGAATTGGAAGCCGGTATGAAACACCACTCTTTGGTCACCAGCAAGGATATGCGTAAGCATTATAGCGATTTGCTAAATGTGGTGAAACAGGAATATGAAGATATCATTAAAAATGAAGTACAAAAAGCAATTTCCGCCGATGAAAACGCTATCACCAAGTTGTGCAGCAACTATATCGACAATGTAAAAGCCTACACTCAAAAAGAGAAGATTAAAAACAAATACACCGGCCAATACGAGGAGCCTGATGAGAGACTGATGCGTTCTATTGAAGAAAAAATTGAGATTCCGGAATCACGCAAAGACGATTTCAGACGCGAAATAATGAACTACATCGGTGCCCTGGCTGTGGATGGTAAGGGATTTGATTATCGCACCAACGAGAGGCTGCAAAAAGCGCTGGAGTTGAAATTGTTTGAAGACCAGAAAGACACCATCAAGTTGAAAAGTTTGGTGAGTGCAGTGGTGGACAAAGATACCCAGGAGAAAATTGATGTAGTCAAACAGCGGTTGATCGATGGATACGGCTATTGCGAAATTTGCGCTACTGATGTGCTGAATTTTGTGGCGAGTATATTTGCCCGAGGCGACATAAAAGAAGACAAGTAGAAGAATGCGGATGCATCTCGGCTAACGTTGTTGCCGTTTCTAAAATTATCCTCGACGTATTATCATACGCCTGCTGTGATTTTAGAAACGGCGCCTAGTTATCCGAGCGCCTCCACATTCTTAAATTAATAGGTAATAATGCGGATGCAATAAAAAACCATGGTACAAAAAATTAAGCAAGATCACAGCCGCTTCAAAGAAATCATTAAGGGCAGGATCAAAAAAAATCTTAAAAAGTATATTACCAAAGGGGAACTGCTGGGCAAAAAGGGGAAAGATATAGTCAGTATTCCCCTGCCACAGATTGAGATCCCCAAATTTCGTTTTGGCCATAAAAATACTGGTGGAGTCGGGCAGGGAGACGGTGAGGAGGGACAGGTCCTGCAGCCGGGACAGGTGCAACCGGGCGATGGTAAGGAGGCGGGCGATCAGCCGGGCGAACATGTTTTGGAAGTGGATGTCACTCTGGAGGAGTTGGCTGAAATTATGGGTGAAGAGTTGGAACTGCCCCGCATCGAACCCAAGGGGAAAAAGAATATCATCGCCGAAAAGTTGAAATATACCGGTGTATATACAGCCGGTCCCGAATCCCTGCGCCATTTCAAACGAACTTACCGCCAAGCCTTGCAGCGCCAAATTGCCAGCGGTACCTATAACCCCAAGCGGCCGATGGTGATTCCTCACCGGGAAGACAAGCGTTACCGGGCAATCCGGATCACCAGGATACCCACTTCCAGCGCGGTTATTATTTATATGATGGATGTTTCTGGCTCTATGGGTGAAGAGCAAAAGGAAATTGTGCGGATAGAATCTTTTTGGATAGAAACCTGGTTGTCCGCCAACTACGAAGGGATCGAGTCCCGCTATATTATCCATGACGCCGTGGCCAGGGAGGTGGATCGAGAAACTTTTTTCCACACCCGGGAGAGCGGCGGAACCATGATCAGCAGTGCCTATAAATTATGTGATAAAATTATTGACGAAGATTACAATCCCTCTGAGTGGAATATCTACCCCTTTCACTTTTCCGATGGCGACAATTGGTCAACCGATGATTCCAGTGTTTGTATCAAATTACTCAAAGAAAAAATGTTGGCTCAGGTAAACATGTTCTGTTATGGCCAGGTGGAAAGCCAATACGGCAGTGGCCAGTTTATCAAAGAGTTGGGTCAGCATCTTTCGGACAATGAAAATCTTGTCACCTCGGAAATTAAAGGTAAAGATGGGATATTCGATTCAATAAAAGAGTTTTTGGGCAAAGGTAAGTAGTGCACAGTACAGTAGAACATCAGGCAGGATAAACGATATGACATTTTTTAATCGCAATCTTCCTCCTAAACTGGCAGATATCCAGGAAAACATAAAAGGATACGCCAAAGATTACGGCCTCGATTTTTTTGAAACCATTTTCGAGGTCTGTAAATACGATGAGATCAATATGGTGGCTGCCTATGGAGGATTTCCCACCCGTTATCCGCACTGGCGTTTTGGCATGGAGTATGACCAACTCTCCAAATCTTATACTTACGGGTTATCCAAAATCTACGAGATGGTGATCAATAACGATCCCTGTTATGCCTATCTCTTGCAAAGTAACGCTCTGGTTGACCAAAAAATAGTCATCGCCCATGTTTACGGTCACTGCGATTTTTTTAAAAACAATTACTTTTTTGCACACACCAATCGGAAAATGGTGGACGAAATGGCCAACCACGCCACCCGGGTAAGAAAATACATGGACAAATACGGGGTGGAAAAAGTTGAATCTTTTATCGATACTTGCCTTAGCCTGGAAAATTTAATCGATTACTATTCCCCTTTTATAAAACGTCACCGGGCTGAAGTTGAGGAAGATGATAACGATGAAAAGATCGATGTAAAAAAATTCAAGGTGAACAAGGAGTATATGTCCAACTACGTTAATCCTAAAAATTTTTTGGATAAACAAAAAGAGGTGCTCAAACAGGAAAAACTACGCAAGGAGATGGTGCGCAAATTTCCTGAGGAACCAGAAAAAGATGTCCTTCTCTTTTTACAGGAAAATGCTCCTATGAAAAAGTGGCAAAGCGACATCCTCTCCATTATCCGGGAAGAGAGTTACTATTTTGCGCCTCAAGGGCAGACCAAAATAATGAACGAAGGCTGGGCTTCCTTTTGGCACTCCAAGATAATGACCACCAAAGCGCTGGACGACTCGGAAGTGATCGATTATGCCGACCACCACTCTGGCACCCTGGGCACCAGTCCGGGTCGAATCAACCCATACAAACTGGGGATAGAGTTGTTTCGCCACATCGAAGACCGTTGGAACAAGGGACGTTTTGGTAAGGAATACCGGGAATGCGAAAATATGGCGGTGCGCAACAACTGGAATACCCACCTTAACAAAGGACGGGAAAAAATATTCGAAGTACGTAAATATTACAACGATGTTACTTTCATAGATGAATTTTTAACCGAAGAGTTTTGCCGCGAATATAAACTCTTTACCTATGGATACCACGAAAAGAGCAAAAACTGGGTGATCGAGAGCAGAAAATTTCAAATAATCAAAAATAAGTTACTCCACAGTTTGACCAATTTTGGTCAGCCCATTATCTACGTTGAAAACGCCAACTATGAAAATCGAGGAGAGTTGCTCTTGGTCCATCAGCACGAAGGGGTGGATCTGAAAACAGACTATGCCTGCGACACTTTGCGCAACATTTACACGATTTGGTCCAGACCGGTTAATATCCTCACCCAACTTGGTGACGACAAGAGCATCATCACTTTTGACGGCAAAGAGGTAAAACAAAACAAAGTCAGTTAGTGTCCGTCCCAACCCCTTTACCCCCTCTCCCCTTCCTCTGTCCAGACAAACTGGACTTCTCTCCGTACCAAGGGGAGTCGGTCTACTACGAAATGAATTTTAAGACAGGATCGTGTTAATATGTTGTATAAAAAAATCAGTTTTCTAAACTATTGGTTGGTAACTGCCCTGGTTCTAGTCCTATCATTATTACCATTGTCATGCGGTGATAAATCCGGCCCTACTGATCATAAAAACTCTGACCAATTAGAGAGCAATAGTTCCGATTCAACCGAGAATAAAAAACCGGATCCAACTGACGCCATATTCAAACCAGAGCACATTCTGGATATCCGCATAGAGATGAAGCCGGAGGACTGGGACCAAATGCGGGTCCAGAGGCAAAACACCGAAAAAATATTTGCTGAAGGCTGCCCCAAACCTTTGGAAAAATCGGTGTACACCTATTTTCCTGCCGATATTACCATTGACAATGAAAAATTCACCAGGGTTGGAGTGCGTAAAAAAGGTTTGCTGGGATCACAAAGCAGCAGCAAACCGTCAATAAAAGTCAAATTTCTGGAGTATGACCAAACCCGGTTGTTCAAAGGAGCAAAAAGGCTTACCCTGAACAATAACAAACAGGACCCCAGTCTAATTAAGCAGTGTTTTACTTATCAATTATTTGCCGAAGCTGGCCTCCCCTCCTCCCGCTGCAATTTTGCTCATGTTTATGTAAACGGCCAGGATTTGGGTATTTATTCCAATGTTGAACCAATAAAAAAACCCTTTTTAAAGCGGAATTATCAGAATGATTCAGGCAACTTATACGAAGGAACAATTGCCGATTTCCGGCCTCAGTGGATTGCCCATTTTGAGAAAAAGACCAATGAACAAGAAAATGACTGGAAAGATATCGATAAAATGGTGGAAGCGCTGCAGGTTCCGGATGAGGAATTGCTCAAAAAGTTGGAGCCTATTTTGGACATTGATGCTTTTATCAAATACTGGGCCATGGAAGTGCTTACCGGCCATTGGGATAGCTACAACGGCAATAACAACAATTTTTATGTTTACCGCCACCCGGTTTCCAACAAATTTTACTTTATCCCCTGGGGCGTAGATGGCACCATGAATAATTTTATCCAATTTATGCAACCGCTGATGGAAACTAAGCCGCCTAAATCTGTTTTAGCCCACAGTATACTTAGCAGGCGGCTCTATAATCTGCCTGAAACTCGTTCAAAATATGTAAAACAACTGCTGTCGCTGGTGGATGAAATTTGGGATGATAAAGCCCTTATAGCCGAGAGTGCCCGTATGGAAGAACTCCTTACGCCACATCTGGTTCCAAAGGTGGCCAATATTTTTAAAGAGTCCCTGAAAAAAGTAAACAAGTTTATCACCAGCCGCAAGAGTGTTATTCATAAAGAGATGGATGGCGACAGTCCGCCCAGGTGGGAATTTCCCCTGAGAAAAATTCCCTGTATAGGGATGGCCGGTGAGGCCAGCGTGACTTTTTCGACAACCTGGGCCGATAAGCAACCCAAAGATCCTATGACGTCAGGTCAGGGCACTTTCAACGTTTCTTACATTAACAAGGATTATAAGGCATTTATGGTGGGTGCCTCCGCCCATCCGGCTGAGCCGCCAGATGATAAGGATAAGGCCACTATTATTGTGCCGGGCGTAGTTGGTGAAAATTACAAAATTTTTCTAATCTTAGTTACCCTGCCTAAAAATTTAGTTAAAAAAGGGAATAAAGTTCCCTTTATGTCCGGAAAAGCAGAGGGGATGTTTCTCTTTTTAGGATGGGTGGCTCCCGGCACTCCGCAACTTTTAGGTCATCTTGGGCTAGGAGAGATCGTTTTTGGCGAAGCCTCCACCACCAAAGGCGAAAAAATCGAGGCGACAATTAAAACCGGAGTGTTCAGGTTGGGTGGGTAGTGACTAATAGGCGCCGCGGCGGGATAGCACGGCCGGAATAGTTCGCAAAAATATTTTGGTATCCATCCACAGGGACCAGTTGTCGATATAAAAAAGGTCCATCTCCATCCACCGGTTAAAATCTACCTGATTACGACCTGAAACCTGCCAAATGCAGGTGATGCCCGGGCGCACACTCAAACGGCGTCTTTGCCACCGTTTGTAGAGCTGCACTTCCGAAGGTAAAGGCGGCCTGGGGCCGACAATGCTCATATCCCCCGCTAATACATTATAAAACTGGGGCAACTCATCCAGACTGAAACTACGCAGCAAACGTCCAATCTTGGTGAGTCGGGGATCTGAAGCACTCTTGAAAACCGGGCCCGACATCTGGTTAAGACAGCGCACTTCATCCTGGTGCTGCTCGGCATCCTGGTCCATGGTTCTGAACTTGTATAGGATAAATTGGCGACCATTCTGCCCGGAGCGTACCTGGCGATAAAATATTGGGCCGTTAGAGGTGGCTTTGATTAATGCAGCGATGAGCAGGAAAAAAGGTGCTCCACAAATCAATACTACCAGGGAAAATAGCACATCAAAGGAGCGTTTTATCGCCAATGCCATCTGATTGGTGGGGGTGGTAACAAAAGAGAGCAAGGGGACTCCCTCCAGGTTGTCCACTTCGGCTCTGGCAATACGGCGTGGGAAAAAGTCAAGCATCAACCGGGCGCTAACGCCCAATTCTTCGCAAAGACTGAAACCCTGCTCCACTATTTTCATCTGACGGCTATCTACAATAAATATCACTTCATCTATAACATGGTTTTCAAGTATTGAGGCCAAGTCGAAAATATGCCCTAGAAAGGGATACTGGTTGCCATCTTTACCATGGTAAATTTTGTCTTCAGAAAGAAGTTCGTCTGTTTCGATGGCAGTTTTATCCGATTTTTTTACCATAGAGATAATACCCGCCACCTTGATGCCATAATCTATGGCGGTAAGGTGGTCTGCCATGTTTACCGCCTGCTGTCCGTGGCCGGCAATCAATACGGAGCGGATGTTGTATCCTTTGTACCGGTGGTAGATTATCAACAAAAAATAGGCCATGTGGAAAATGCAAGTGAAGATAGCGATATGGCAGGCAAAAAAGAGGATGAACAGCCTGCTCATATGTAATTCTCGGAAGAAAAAGGCCACAAAGGTGATAATTACCCCGGTGCCTGAGGCTATAAAAATGATTTTTACCAGTTGCGGGAGTGTATTGTAGGCTGGATGGCGCAGATAGAGCCTCAGGAAAAAGGCACCTCCCAGCCAGGTTATCAGGGCAACCCCAAAAGCCCACAAGTAGCGCCAAACCGACAAAAAGGGTTTGTCACTAAAGTCAAAGGAATATTTTCTCAGGTAATAGGCCAGTAAGAAAGCCAAAAAGATCAGCAGTAAGTCGCCTATCAACAGGATTTTCCTGGCTGCCCGTTTACGAAACATCACCTAAACTCCATTTTTCAAACTTTACTATTTCACCCTGGTAAAGATGGTGCCGATTATAACACAATTTGTCAAAGTGACAAATTAATTCAGTATTTTTCGTTGATGTGTTATATAACCTAAAATCAGTATTTAATAGAAGTTTCTGAATTTTTACCCCGGTTATGGCCAAAATATCTACAATTACCGCGATAATAGTTAACTATAATGATCTGGAGTTATTAAAAGAAAACTTGCCCTTGGTTATCCGGGAACTGCAAAAAGTGACGGGTGATTTGATTGTGGTTGATAATAATTCCACTGATGGCAGCCGCGATTTTCTGAAAAAATTCTGCGCCCAAAAACCATCCATTAATCTTCAACTATTTTCAAAAAATATAGGACTGGCCAGAGCAGCCAATTTTGCCTGTTCTGTTTCATCCGGCCAGGCAATACTACTGTTGAACCCAGATGTAAA
>CAZTWC010000012.1:2348-29228 GCA_964617105.1 uncultured Myxococcia bacterium | reverse complement strand
GAAGAGGGTACAACTCCTGCAGAAGCGGCAGAAGAGGGTGAAGGGGAAGGGGAAGGGGAAGGGGAGGAAGAGCAAACTGCCCCCGACGAAACTACTCCTGCCGAAGAAGGTGAAGCCGAAGAAAATGCGGAAGGTGAGACTGCTACTGAAGAGGAATCTCAAGAAGAAGATTCATCAACGGAAGAAGAAACTGAAGAGCAGTTGGGTGAAAATGAAGGTGAAGAAGAGTAAATTAGGGAGGAGAGAGGATGAAAAAATTATTTGTTATCCTGCTAGCGGTTTTTGCATTGGTCACTTTAAATTCATCCATCCCATTTGCAGAAGAGAAAAAGAAAGGGGGAAAAAGAGTATTTAAGATCAAGGACGCTATTAAGGTTGAAGGCAGGTTGCAGAAGCCGGAAGCCTTTTATATCTTGCCAAAGTCAAGTTTAAAATATGAAGGCTTAGAGTTGAAAAAAAGTTTTTTACCAAAAATTCTAAAAACTGTTGAACAAAATCCATTTTAATACTATAGTAGTCAGTCACTGTTAACTTTTCTGATCATATACATATACAGGACAGGAGGAGTAAGAGATGTTAGCCCAAATCGCACAAGCATTCAGAGATGGTGGTGGATTCATGTATCCAATCGCTATTGTTTCTGTATTCGGTATCGCAATTATTATTGAAAGAATTATATTTCTATTCTTTAAGTATAATATAAATGGTACTGCTTTTATGAACCAGATACAAAAACTGGTTATGTCCAATAATATTGATCGGGCAATCAAACTTTGTAATGCTGCCCCGGCAGCCGCCTTGCCTAAAATTATTAAGGCAGGATTGAATCGTGCCAATAAGGGGGAAACCGAGATTTACAATGCGGTTGAAGAAGCCACCTTGGAAGTTATGCCGGCAGTTCAAAAGAGAACTGATACATTGCTTTCCATTGCCAATATAGCCACTCTGTTGGGATTGTTGGGGACCATTGTAGGTTTGATCCAGGCATTTGCCGCTGTTGCTCAGGCTGCCCCTGACCAGAAAGCCGCCATGCTTACCCAGTCCATTTCAATTGCTATGAATACCACGGCCTTTGGTCTTATTGTGGCTATTCCCTGCATGGCTGCCCATGTATTTTTGGCTGGTATCACTAAAAAAATCGTTGATGAAATCGATGAATACTCGGTTAAATTAGAGAATCTTTTAGTGTCCAGGGGAAAAGGCGGACAGAGCCCACTTGATAAGTAAGCAATGTAAGTCAAGCAGCCCCAGACCAGGATGTTTGTTGTTATATAAGAAACAACCAATTTTATTGCGGCAGGGCATGCCGTGTTAGCTTGTGGAGATATCAGACCGAATACGGGCTGAGCCCAAGAATCCTCAGACTTAAACTTAAACTCTGGGGAGTGTCAATACAATTAGTCTGGAGTTAAATCGATGGCAAAGAGAAAACCTTCTGAAAGACGGCATAATCTAGAACCAAATAAGGATCTAAACTTAATCCCTATCATGAATTTGATAGTGCTGCTGATTCCGATCTTGTTGCTGCAGATGGCCATGTTACAGATCGCAGTAATAAATGTGTCAGCGCCAAAAATCGGTTCTGGATCTACTGCACCGAAGAAAAAGAAAAAAGATGAAAAACCGCCCCTAAATTTGACCATTACTATCAGTAAAACTGGTTTTTATATTTCTGGTAGAGCAGGGACTTTAGGTGGAGCAAAGCCTCCTGAGGAAGAGGGAAAAAAGGCTGGACCCACTATTTCGGTTAAAGATGACGGCACATACGATTACAACGCTTTGACTCAAAAAATAATTGAGATCAAAGATTCGTTTCCTGAAGAGTCACAGGTGATTATAAACCCCGAAGGGCAAATTAAGTATAAGGTGCTAATCGAAGTACTTGATGCAACTCGGGAATCTAGCGACGGCAGGATACTCTTCCCTGATGTAGTAATTAGTGCTGGATTTGCCTGATAGCGGTTAAATAAAGGTAACTAAATATAGATTACAAAACCTTATTTAAGGAAGGTAATGTTATGGCTGAAGTAAAGCAGGGCGTAATCGGTAACCTGGAGGAAGAAGAGAGCGTTAAAAAACCAAAGCGGAAGAAGCGTCAAATAAAAAAAATGGGTTTAAATATAAACTCAATGATGGACATCATGACTATTATCTTGGTTTTTTTGATAAAGAGTTACTCTACCAATCCTGTCAATGTTACTCCGACTGATGATTTACAAATTCCTACCTCAATGGCCAAATTGCAGCCAGAAGATGCTGTGCCCATTACAGTCACTAAACGTAGTATCACCGTAAATGATGATATGGTTGTAGAGGTAAAAGATTATAAAATCGAACCGCAGCATAAACGCGATGGGGCCGATGGTTTTTTTATTGATCCACTTTTTGAGGCTTTAAGCATTGAAATGGAGAAGCAAAAAGAGATTGCCCGATTTAATAAAGCCCAGGAGTTTAGAGGGCTGAGTATGATAATTATGGATAGTGACGTACCCTGCCGATTGCTAACAGAGGTTATGTATACCGCAGGGCAAGCACAGTTTAGTAATTTTAAGTTTGTAGTTGTGCAAGATGGATAATCTGTTTATTGGTGACTACATCATATTAACTCAGGTTTTGTTTTAAGGTAAAACTAAGACTTTGACAATAAATGGATAAGTGAAAGGTTTCTTACCATGGCGCAAAGATCTCAAAAACATTTGTTGCGTATAGGGATAATTCGCGGCGGGAAGATGGCGGAAGATAAATTGATGCGGGACCAGGGGCCTGTCACTATTGGTACGGACCAAAAAAATACCTTTGTTGTCCCGATATCAAATTTGCCCAAGAGATACACCCTTTTTGAATTTAAAGGTGCCAACTACCAGTTGTCTTTTACCGACAAGATGCAGGGAAAAGTCCAGCATAATTCATCTATGGTAGGGTTTGATGAACTAAAAAAGCAAAAAAAGATTAAAAAGAGCGGGGATAAATTTATTTTACCTTTGACTAAGGAGTCCAAGGGAAAAATAATTGTTGGTGAGATTAGTGTCCTTTTTCAATTTGTTGAGCCACCTCCGGAACCGGCCAAACCCCAAATTCCTGCGCTGGCAAAAGGCGGATGGATTAAAAGTATCAACTGGATATTCTTTAGTATATTTTTCGGATCATTTCTATTACATTCTACACTGATTGTATTTTTTGAAACCAGGCCGCCCCTAAGAAAACTTAGTTTGGATCAAATAGAAGATAGATTCTCCAAATTGATTATGCCCAATAAGCCAGAACCCAAGAAGAAACCATCCGATGATGGAAACAAAAAGAAAGAGGGTGAAGGGAAAAAGAAAAAAGATGAGAAGAAAAAAGATGTAAAAAAAGAGGAACCCAAAAAAGTTAGTAAAAAGGCCAAAAAAAAGATGAGTGTTGAGGAGAAAGCCCGGGCAGAAGCAGTCAGAAAAGCGGCTATTGCAGAAAAAGTAAAAGGAAAAGGGATGCTCAGGATTCTAGGCGCTTTAGGTGATGGTAGCAGTGGAGGAGCACTGGCTGATGTTCTCAGCGAAGGCGGCGGAATGGCAGACATGGACGGCGCCATGCAGAATATTGGTATGGGAGGAGTAGCGGTTGCTGATAGCGCGATGGCCACAAGCAAAAAAGGTGCTGTTGGCGGCGGTAAAATTGCCGGCATTGGAAAATTAGGGACCAAAGGTGGTGGAACTGTAAATATAAAGAAAAAAAGAGCTGCCAAAGTATCGGGTGCCATTAGTATGGATGAAGCGCCTGAAGTAGATGGCGATCTGGATCCGGGAAAAATTACCCGGGTTATAAGAATGAGACTCGGTTCGGTAAAAGCGTGTTATGAAAGAAGATTAAAAGCCAATCCCAAACTACGGGGAAAAATTGTTATCGGTTTTACCATAAACACCCGGGGTAGAGTTATTGAAACTTCAGTAGCTAGTAATACCATGGGTGATAGTAAAGTAGCCCAATGTATTATGAGTCATATCAAACGCTGGAGATTCCCCAAACCAGAAGGTGGAGATGTTTCCATCGAATTTCCATTTGTCTTTGCTCCAGCAGGATAATTTCCGGACGGGCACTAATAACCTAAATCTAGAAATAACTATTCAATCCTAATACCAACCTTTTTATTAGGATGGTTAATCTTCGGGTTGCTTAATACCCATTTCAAATTATATTATCCATAATCTCATTTTTCATTGGAAATATTGATAGTTTTGTGGTAGAAATCACAGATTATACTAGACTAATAAGATAAACTATCACAAAAATAAAAGGAAAAAGAGAGTTATGAAAAAAAGAATTCATTTTCTATCTTTAATAATTGTTATTGCAGCATTTTTATCAACTGGAAATGTGTTAGCATTAAATGAAGCGCCTGGATTTCCTATTACTTCAAAATCCAAATTTTCACGACCTTCACCTGTTGTTGATGATTTGGATAACGATGGAAGTAATGAGTTGGTGGCTGTCGCTACAAACTATCTCTATATTTGGGACTCTTACGGGGTTTCTTTAGCGGAGTTTAAATTGCCAAAAGGGCAGGAATTTGTTTCAACGCCAACTATCGGAGATATTAACGGCGACGGGAAAAAGGAGATTATAGCAGTTACCAAAAAAGGAGTTTTATACGCCTTAAATTTACGGGCTCAGACAATTAGCGGATTTCCATATAAATTGAAGGGAAAAGTGCTGGCCAACCCATCATTGATTGATGCAAATAGCGATAACAAGATGGAGATCTGTATTGGAACCAAATCCGGCAATTTTTATATTATTAAAGGTAATGGTAAAGTTTGGCCTAAATATCCAAAAAAATTGGGAAGCGGGGTAATATCCACTGCTGCTGTTGGAGATCTTAACAGCGATGGAAAAGTAGATATGGTAGTTGGGTTAGAAAATGGTGATGTACACGCATTTTCAGTAAATCAGAGATCGTTATCCGGATTTCCCTTTTCCACTAATTTTACTGTTAGTTCCCAGCCTATAATTGCAGACCTGGATAAAGACTACCGTTTTGAACTGATAATCATTTCCCAGGATTTTAAAGTATATGCCGTTGAAAATAACGGCTCCCTGATGGATGGTTTTCCGGTAACAACAAAATATAGAATATATGGAACCGGTGCTGTTGCTGATGTTGATGGTGACGGCAATCGCGATATTATCGTTCCTTCTGGAGATAATAATCTTTATGTTTTTGATAAAAAAGGAAAGTTGTTACCCGGCTTTCCTTTTAAAACCAAAGGAAGAATATTTTCATCAGTGGTAGTTGGTGATATAGATCGAAACGGCACTCAAGAAATAGTTTTTACCTCTAATGATGGAAATGTATATGTGGTAAGAAACAATGGCAGAAGATATCCAGGATTTCCTGAATATTTGGGAGGTAAATTATCTTCCACTCCTGTACTGACCGATTTTGATGGTAATGGTTCAGTTGAGATAATAGTAACCGGAGCAAATAAAAAAATGTTTGCCTGGAGGATTACAGCAAAAGCGCAGAAAGTAAAACTGAACCTACCCTGGCCCGCCGAAGGTCACGATCCTTACCGTTCCGGCCGGCTCCACCCGAACGAGGCCCTATTATCAGAATTGCTGATACTTCCAGATGAACCGAGGGTTTCTAACCGTTTAAAGATAAAAAATTCCTATTTCGATCTTGATAACCCTACTGAAAAATCTGGACCAAATATCCGAACCAAGTGGTATAGAGATGATATATTAGATGAAAGGTACAGCCATCTAAAGCAATTACCTCCCGGCAGCATCAAAAAAGGGGAGAGATGGCACTTTACTCTCCAGGATGGCGATAATTGGCGAACCTACGGTGAAAAAAAGGGGGCTATTTATTATACATCATCCTCTGTAGAGATTCTTAATACTCTTCCAACCAAGCCAAAAATTGTAGTTTCACCCAACAAAGCCAGAACTACAGTTACTTTAAAGACCGCAATTCCCAAATCTTCAAACGATGCAGACCGGGATAAAATTACCTATCATTATAATTGGTATAAAGATGGAACTAAGCAGGATTTTCCCTATGATACTAGGGATGTTAGCGCTAAATACACCACTAAAGGAGAGAAGTGGAAATTAATAGTAATTCCCCACGATGGAGAGCAGTTTGGTCCGGAAAGTCAGGCAGAATCTACTATTATAAATACACCTCCCCAGGGTCCGGGAGTTATAATAACTCCGGAAAACCCTACGATTAATGATGTTCTACAGGTGAGCGTCAAAAAGGAAGCTAAAGATGATGACCATGATCCAATAATCTATAAATACAATTGGTATGTTAATGGCAAATTTCAGAGCAATGAATCGCAACTGGCTCTCAACAAGTTTAAAAAAGGTGATGATGTTAAGGTAAAAGTTGTGGCCAATGATGGTGAGGTAGATGGGGGTGTGGGATATGCCGCGGTCAAGATACATAATTTGCCTCCCTATCCGCCGGTGGTGACGATTACCCCGGCTTCTCCCCAAATAGGAGATGATTTGAAGGTAGAGATTAGCCAGGCGGCAACCGATGCTGATGGCGACAAAATATCTTACCTCTATAAGTGGTATAAAAACGACCAGGAGATCAAGTTAGGAGATTCTACCAGGATTATTAGTGGGCAGAGTATTCGCAAGGATCAGGTGTGGAAGGTTGAAGTATTTGCCTTTGACTCCAGGTTAAAAAGTGCTCCGGCCGGCCATTCGGTAGTAGTGGCAAACAGTGTGCCTAAAAAACCGAAGGTGAAATTGAGCAGTGCAACTGTGTATACCAATAGTACCTTAAAAATTGATTTACTAACCAACCCCTTTGATCCAGATGGTGACAAAGTAGAGGTTAGATATCGTTGGTTCAAGAATGATCAGAGACAGTCTTTTGCAGAAAATAAAAGTAAACTATCCAAACAAGAGTTATTTAAACATGATAAGTGGCGGGCAGAGGTTTTTGGATTTGATGGTAGCGAGGATGGAGAAGTAGCAAAATTGGAATTTAAAGTAAAAAATACTCCTCCAACCGGCTGCAGAATAAAAATTGGGCCGGCCAAACCCTTTACCATCGATGGCTTGCGGGTCGAGTTTGACCGGGAATCAACTGATGCTGACAACGATTCTATTTCCTATCAATATCTCTGGAAACGCAATGGCAAGACGGTAACTAATCATAAAGGGATGGATATCACCACTGATAAGACCAAAAAGGGTGAAAAATGGGAAGTTTATGCAACTCCCTTTGATGGTGAGCAAAAGGGGCCGGTGGCAGTTGCAGCAGTATATATACTTAATACACTTCCGGCAGAACCGGAAGTGACTATAAATAATCAGTCGCCAGCGGTTAACCAGGAGATTCAGGTGGATGTGTCCAATCATTCTTTTGATCCCGATGGCGACAAGATAACTTATAATTATTTATGGTATTATAAGGGTAAAGTGCAGGATTTTTTAACTGGCAAAGCCAAAGTTAAGGGATTTTTTAAAAAAGATCAGACCTGGAAGGTTAAAGTGGTGCCTTTTGATGGTCAGGGAAGCGGAAAAAGTGCGGAAATATCTTTTACCGCCATCAATACCCCGCCCACCTCTCCGGAAGTGAAGTTAACCCCCGGCCGTCCCAACACCCGGAGCGATTTGCGGGCTCAGATCAGCAAAGGAGCCCGTGATATAGACGGCGATAAGGTTCAGTATCGTTATGAGTGGTATCGGGATGGCAGTATGTTCAAAGATGTTGATGGCGCCACTTTGTCCGGCAAATATACCACCAAGGGCCAGGAGTGGAAGGTTCTGGTATATGGCAGTGATGGAGAGATGGAAGGTGGCTCGGGTCAGGCAGTGGTAAAGGTGGTAAACAGTGCACCTTCATCGCCGGTAGCCGAGATAACCCCGGCCAAGCCCAAGAAGGACGACCAGGTAAGTTGCAGTATTAAGACCGAGAGCCGCGATATTGACAGCGACAGCATCCAGTATCGCTATAAGTGGTTTAAAAACGGCAAAGTAGAGTCAGGCAGTCAGGGCAGCAGTATCTATAAAGGAGATCGCCAGAAAGGTGATCGGCTAAAATGTCAGGTAAAAGGTTTTGACGGCCAGGTTGAGTCTGGGGCAGGCATAAGAGAGGTGAGGGTATTGAACACCGTACCCACTGCGCCTCAGGTGGAGGTTGGACCATCCGCCCCTCGCAGTGGAGAAGAGTTGAAATGCCAGGTGGTGGGACAGAGTTTTGATGCTGACGGCGACAAGATGACCTATGTTTTCGCATGGAAGGTGAATGAAAAAGCCGCCAGGGGAGTATCAGGATCCACCGTGCCTAAGGGCAAGGTTAAAAAGGGTGAGCAGTGGCAATGTTTTGCCTATGGCAGTGATGGAGCCTCCAAGAGCGGTAAAGGTGAGGCCCAGGTTCAGGTAATCAACAGTGCGCCGACCTCTCCGGAAGTGAAGTTAATCCCCGGCCGTCCCAACACCCGGAGCGATTTGCGGGCTCAGATCAGCAAAGGAGCCCGTGATATAGACGGCGATAAGGTTCAGTATCGTTATGAGTGGTATCGGGATGGCAGTATGTTCAAAGATGTTGATGGCGCCACTTTGTCCGGCAAATATACCACCAAGGGCCAGGAGTGGAAGGTTCTGGTATATGGCAGTGATGGAGAGATGGAAGGTGGCTCGGGTCAGGCAGTGGTAAAGGTGGTAAACAGTGCACCTTCATCGCCGGTAGCCGAGATAACCCCGGCCAAGCCCAAGAAGGACGACCAGGTAAGTTGCAGTATTAAGACCGAGAGCCGCGATATTGACAGCGACAGCATCCAGTATCGCTATAAGTGGTTTAAAAACGGCAAAGTAGAGTCAGGCAGTCAGGGCAGCAGTATCTATAAAGGAGATCGCCAGAAAGGTGATCGGCTAAAATGTCAGGTAAAAGGTTTTGACGGCCAGGTTGAGTCTGGGGCAGGCATAAGAGAGGTAATAATTAGAGAGGAAAGCCCGAGGAAAAAACCGAAAAGAACCGGCAAATAATTATGGTAAATAATTATTTGAATATTAAAAAATTATTGACATTAACGGGTAATGACACTATACTTTCTATTACCATTGTCTTTTAAGAGGAGAACAGATGATGAAATATAAGATAAATTTTATAGTGTTACTTATTTCTCTATGTATGGCTGGAAATTTAATGGCCAAGATGGAGACGCAAACAGGTGATGGTGCCATTAGTCAAAATACTGGCCAGATCCCGGTAGCAGAGATGACCGAGAAAGCGGAAAAATACCTCAACGAGATGAATGGTATCCTCGATAAAGTGCTGGCTATATTAAAAGAGACCAGAAAAGAGAAGGATGTTATCAAGTTAAACTGTGTCAACGATAAATTGACCGCCATCAAAGGATTGATAAAAGTTTCAGAAATGGGAAACATCTCTTTTAAGGAAGCCATTGTAAAAGATGATAAAAGCACCATTGAAAACGAATTTACAAAAATATCTATCAGTTATCAAAAGATCAAGCAACTACAGGCCGAGGCTGAAGCCTGTATTGGCGAGATGGCGGTGTACACAGGTGAAACAAAAGTTGAAGTAGAGATGGACAAAGTGGCTAAAGAGTTAGAGTCTGAGGCCATGACCGAAAGCGGCGGTGAAGCTGGCGTTGGGGGTACTAGTTTGGGTGATGAAGGAGACATTAGTAATCCACCCGCGGCATCTCCATTTCAATGATTTCTTTAATAGAGTATTTAAGTGTTGTATCAGTTAATAAATTTGGTAGTTAGAGAGTGAGAAAAAGGCGGGCGGGTTAATAGGTTAAAAAAGAAGTGTGAAATATGGTTAGAAAAGTAGTTAAAATAGCAGTTGTAATAAGTGTAATAAACGTTTTGCTTGCCGGTATGGCTTTCGCCGAAGGGGTAGGGCTGAAATTAGGTAAAGGAGAATTCCATCCTTCCATTGGAATTGTTTCTGAGTATGACTCCAATGTGCTTTACAAGGACGCTGATCTGATCAGCGATTTTGTTCTTCACGTTGAACCGGGTTTTAAACTGACTATGCCAGGAAGTAATTTTATTTTTGACTTCTCCGGTCTGGCTGTTTACAACAAGTACTTTAAGGAAGAAAACAGTGTTCTAAGTTCCACTGAAGGCGAATCGGGCATATCCATAACTTTTAATCCTCGTGGACAGTATAAATTAAAATTGTCTAACAATTTTATTCGCTCTTCAAGGCCAAGAAACCATTCTCTGGCCAGGAACGATCGGATCGCCAACCAGGCTGGCTTTAAATTTACCTATAACCCGGCTGGGGGTATTTTAAATTTAAATTTTGGCTATGAATTTATTTTTGACCGGTATGATGAGGATGCCAATCTGCCCCAAAATAATTATATGGCTCATATGCCTAAGTTTAATGTGCAGTGGAACTTTTTACCTCGTACCGCATTGGTTTTCAATACTTCCCTGAATACCAGGAATTATTATGAAAGTAGTTACAAATCAACAAATCCTTATAGCCTTAATTCGGAAACCAAATCTGAAATGGATAATCCCAATCCAACTCCTTACATGTTGCTTGTCAATGCAGGAATGATAGGTCAGGTGACCAGGAAGATTTCGGTTACCCTTTTGCTGGGATACGGCAACACTATGATCTCTGGCGAGAACCAGTATATAAAAAAATATGCAGGCGTCAGTAGGGATTATGGCAACTTCAACAGCGCATTGGCTACTTTAGAGTTAAACTACAAGAGTTCAGAGATTTTTGTAATAAAAGGTGGGATTACCCGGACTGCTCAACTAATGGGGCTTTTTGGTTACTTTGAGGAGAATAAACTTTACTTTAATATTGAACGGGCCTTGATGCATAACTTATGGCTTAGGGGCAATGTTAGTTTCAGTTACAATAAGTTTGGTGAGAGTAATACTCATTTGACTGGCACTAAAAGCCAGGTGGATAATAATACTTATCAGAGTGATGATAATCGGATAGACCCTATCTTTGCCGCTTCTGTAGATTTGGATTACCAAATTCTTACCTGGTTGGCCTTTAATATCCAGTATAACCTGATTAACAACAGCACCGGTTATCAAATTTTTATACAAGAGGGAAAATTCAACCAAAAAACGGATAACACCATGGAATGGGTGAAAGGTAACGTTGCTGAGCAAAATTTACACTATTTTAAAAACGAGGTGTTATTTAAAATATCAGTAAGTTATTAAATTTATACGCTTCTCCCCAGGTAATTCAAATACAGCATAAAAATGCTAACCGGGGCAGAAACTTCTATTGATATTAAAACCGAGACCGGGAGCAGTAATCACTCCCGGTCTTTTACTTTCAGGGTTTAATCATCAAACTCCAGGAGGCATAATCAGTTGCATTGCTGCACCCTTGTAATAATCAATATTCTAATAACTTTTTCGCTACTATTGCTTTCTCCAGGTTGTGTAAAGAAAATTACCTATCCAACTAACAATGAAAGTACAGAATATTTTGGTGATACGAATACCGCCAAAGGCAAGAGTGGACTCTTTTATTCCGCTAAAAAGAGTAAAACCATCACCCTGGGCCCAGGAGATATATTTGAGGTCAGGGTCTTTATGAATAAAGATCTTTCCAACCTTTATCGGGTTCCACAAAGCGGGTATATTAATTTTCCTTTAATAGGAAAGATTAATGTAACTTCCCGAAATCAGGTGGATATTGCTGAGGAGATCCAAAATAAATTAGGAGACAAATATTTACAGAATCCACAAGTTTCAATATTTATTAAGGAATTTCGTTCTAAGAAGATATTTGTATTTGGTGAGGTAAAAAATCCCGGCACTTTTCCATTTGAAGATAATATGACTATAATACAGGCCTTAACTCTGGCAGGTGGCTTTAGCCCATTGGCAGATAAAAATAAAATAAATATTACCAGGGTTTTGGAAGGAAAAGAGAAGAAGATAATTGTGCCGGTAGAGGAGATAGGAAAAGGTAAGGCAAAAAACTTATTTCTTCAGCCAGACGATATTGTTTATATTCCCCAGTCATATTTCTAAAGATGAGCGAAGAGACCATTAACTGGCTTTTTTAATAAATCCGCTGCGGATACAACTTGTGCATACTACAATTTTCTTGGTTCCACCGCCATCGGTGATCACTTTGACCTTTTGCAGATTAGGGTTTGATACCTTTTTGGTCTTGTTATGAGCATGGCTGACATTATTTCCCACCAGAGGTTTTTTCCCACATATACTACACTTTCTAGACATGATATTCTCCAGGTAATACGTATGTAATGCTATTGAAGCACCATTCTAAATACAATAAAAAGGAGTCTAAGACAGCATAGTTTAACATTAAAACAATAAAAGTCAAGGTTAATATCCAAGTACTCTTGGATACTTGGATAAAGAACTGAAATTAAGGAGGAGATAAAAATGAACTTGATTAATGATGAAAATAAAAAATATTTATTAAACTTGGTAATACAAACGATTGAAACTAAACTGGCTCAAAAGGCTTTACCTGATATAGATTGGGGAAGAGAAGGCAGCAGTCAGGAACTTAAGCAAAATTTAGGCGCTTTTGTATCCCTATATATTCAAGGGCAATTACGGGGTTGTATTGGTACCTTTCAAGGTAGAAGAAACCTTTTTAATACTATACAGGAGATGGCTATATTAGCTGCTTTTAACGATTTTAGATTTCCGCCAGTATCAAAAACTGAATTACCCGATCTGGAGGTGGAGATATCGGTGTTATCACCCCTTAAGAGAGTTAAAAAAGTTGAGGAGATCCAGGTTGGTGAACACGGGATTTATATAACCCTGGGACCACAAAGCGGAGTACTGTTGCCTCAGGTGGCTACCCGGTATAAATGGGATCGGGAAACATTTTTAGCGGAAACTTGCCGCAAGGCCGGTATTCCCAGTGATTCGTGGAGATCACCCCAGGCGGTTATAGAGATATTTTCTGCAGAGATATTTGACGATAAAAACAATGGTTAGTTACCAACCAGATTTTCGCGACAAGTAGTAGATAGAATTCCCAAGATTACTGCAGCAGGCGAAGATTTTCTGCCAATTTATCTCGATTAAAAATATTTTCATCCAACCGGTTTTTCTCTTTTTCAATAATATGGGTGGGCGCTTTGGCCACAAAGTTGGGATTTTGCAATTTCCCTTTTATCCGTACCATCTCCTTGTCTATGTTTTTAATCTCTTTTTCCAACCGCACCATCTCTTTGTCTATATCAATAATACCGGCCAGGGGGATAAAAATATCGGCGCCATCTACCACCGCAGCAGCCACTGGACCTTGGCGTTGGTATTTTATTCGATCCAGAATAGTAACTTCTTCTAGACCAGCCAGATTTTGCAAATAGACTTGGTTGTCCCTTAGAATATCGGCTTGTTCCTGAAGGGTTGGGCAAAATATGGTTTGAAGTTTCTGCCCCGGATTAATCTGACATTCACCCCTGATGGCGCGAATCGATTTGATGGCTTCCATTAGAAATGTCATTTGACTGGATTCAATGGCAAATTCCCATTCCATGTTTTTATCAGGAAAATTATCATACATTATTGACTTAAGAGTTTGATGGCGTTTTAAAGGGAGAGCCTGCCAAATCTCTTCAGTTATAAAGGGCATAAATGGATGCAAAAGCCTGATAGCGTTATCCAGGCAATGAACCAGCACTCTTTGACTGGTATGTCTGGCTTGATTATCAGTGCCTTGAAAAACTGGTTTGGATAACTCGATATACCAGTCGCACAACTGATGCCAGAAGAAATAGTAAAGATCCCTGGAAGCGGAGTCGAATTGAAATGCTTCCAGAGATTCTACCACCTGGCCGCAGACCTTGCTCAATTGGGTTATAATCCACTTGTCGGCAATATTCAGATCCATGCTTAAGGGATCAAACTCGGTATTGTCATCTTGAAAATCTTCCAGATTAATCAATGCAAATTTAGTGGCATTCCAAATTTTATTGGCAAAGAAGTGGTACCCTTCAACTCTTTTTACGTCTAACTTGATGTCGCGTCCATGTCCAGCCATGGAGATCAGGGAGAATCTGAGAGCATCAGCCCCGGCTGCGGGCATCCCTTTAGGAAATTCTTTTTTAGTGGCTTTTACTATTCGGTTGGTTTCCCGATCCGATAAACCAACCGATTTAGCGTCATGGCTACGTTTTTGAATAAGGTCATCCAGAGAGATACCATAGATAATATCTAAAGGATCGATAACATTGCCTTTGACCTTTGACATTTTTTTTCCATCATGGTCTCTCACCATGGCATGGAGAAATACGGTTTTAAAGGGGACCTCCTTCATGAAGTGAATACCCATCATAATCATCCGGGCAACCCAGAAAAAAATAATATCAAAACCGGTTTCCATAACAGTAGTAGGATAGAATTTAGAAAGGGTTTTGGTATTTTCAGGCCAGCCCATGGTGCTGAAAGGCCAGAGAGCAGAGGAGAACCAGGTATCAAGCACATCTTCATCCTGCTTAATATTGGCGGAGCCACATTTTTGGCAATTATCCAGATCCTGGCGGGAAACATTGACATGACCGCAATCCTGGCAATACCAGGCTGGAATTTGATGGCCCCACCAAAGTTGACGCGAGATACACCAGTCTCTGATATTGTTCATCCACTCAAAATAGGTTTTTTCCCACACCTGGGGAACAAACTCGATCTTGCCGGTTTTAACCGCCTCAATGGCAGGTTTGGCCAGGGGAGCAATTTTTACAAACCACTGCTTGCTTAAAAATGGTTCAATAATAGTGCCGCACCGCTGGCAGGAGCCAATATTCATCTGGTGTTCCTGGCTTCCTCTTTGGAGTCCCAGGTCGGTTAGATCCTGTTTTACTTTTTTTCGGGCTTCAAAACGTTCCATTCCTTGATAAGCGCCGCAATTTTGGTTAAGGGCTCCATCTTTTTCCAGGATAGTAATAAATTTTAAGTTGTGTCGTTTTCCAACCTCAAAGTCGTTGGGATCGTGGGCTGGGGTAACCTTAACCGCGCCTGTGCCGAAATTGGTATCCACCAATATTTCATCGGCAATTACCGGGAATCGGTATTTTAACAGGGGGTGGATTATATCTTTACCTATAAGGTGCTGATAACGTTTATCTTGTGGATGGACGGCAACTGCTGTATCTCCAAGCATGGTTTCTGGCCTGGTGGTAGCGACCACTATCTCTTCTGGGCCGTCAGCCAGGGGGTAAGCAAATGACCACAATTCGCCAGGGACATTTTCCTGGTATTCAACTTCCAGATCGGAAAGAGCAGTCAGGCAGCGGGGACACCAGTTAATCAGCCGGTAGTCTCGATAGATAAGTTCCTCTTCATACAATTTTACAAAAGATTCTCTAACCGCAGCCGACAGTCCAGGGTCCATGGTGAACCGTTCTCGCTCCCAGTCAAGAGCGGCGCCCATAACCTTCAATTGTTCTGTGATTTTTCCGCCTTTCTCCTCTTTCCATTTCCAAACCCGGTTCAAAAACTGTTCCCGGCCGATTTGATGTCGGGTAGTATTGTCACTGTTTTTAATCTCTCTTTCCACCACCATTTGGGTAGCAATACCGGCGTGATCAGTGCCAGGCAGCCACATGGCATTGAATCCAGACATTTTTTTCCAGCGAATTAAAAGATCCTGCAGGGTGATAAATATAGCATGGCCCATGTGGAGTTGACCGGTTACATTGGGCGGCGGAATTACAATACAGTATGGGGGCTTGCTATCATTATGTTCATCGGCGTGAAAGCAATTATGGTCTACCCAAAATTTGTACCACTTCTCTTCAATTTTGGTAGAATCGTATGATTGGTCAAGTTTCATGGTTTATCCCTATTGATATATACAAGATAATAATAGTGAGATCTAAAAATATAATTTTCAGGTAAGAGGTTATTTTTCACCGTCATAGCAGACTTGTTCATTTCTGTCAATTAGAGGTAAGCAGCGCATGGTTTTAATGGTGCAATCTTTTTCTGGACCACAGATGTCCAGACAGGTTCCATTTTCCTGTAAAGGCTGAGCCTTTACGCAAAGCAAGCCTGAATTGCAGTTTCCCAATTGCGGTCCACAGGGTTGACCCAATTCAATATGGCCTTCAACAGTTTGGTTTATCGGCAGGCAGACCTTTAACTCAGTTCCGTTAATGGGGTAACAGTGGTGGTCTTCCGAACAATTTTCCTGGCATAGTTTACGGCAGGTTCCTTGCAGGTTTCCGCGGCGGGCGGTGGTACAATAAAAACCAGCCTGACACAGTCCTTTATCCAGGCCGCATTCGGCGCCCTCTTTTAAATCACCCGAAAGTTCAGGCAGGCAAAGGGCAATATTTCCGGGAGGACGATGGAGATGATGGCTGGTATCAATACAATTGGTATCTTCTGGACATTTGGTCTCATCCAAACTGCAAAAAGTCAGGCAGCGTCCTATATTTGGCTTGGTGGGCTCAAGGGAAACGCAGAGATTTCCATGAGAACAGCCTTGGATAATAGTGCAAGGTTCACCCGGTTTTGCATTGCCCGGTGGCAGGCAGAAAGAGGAGTCTTGATCCCAGGGTAAACAGGTCGATTGCTCATCGGGGCAGGGATTGGTGGTAATTTCACACTGATCGCCGGGAAAGCATAAACCGCCCAGATCGGTATTCAGGCAGCCCTGGTTGGTATCGCAAGAGTCGTAGGTTGAATTACACCTAAGCCGGCATTTTAAACCTCTGGGCGGGTGTAAATCGGGAGCGCATTTTTCATTTTCGGGGTGGCAATCGGAATGCGCCAGGCATTCTTTACCCAGAGTTTGGCTGTGCTTGATCAGAAGAATTTCTACGGTTGGTAATGATTGTGGAGTTGAAGTGGTTTCCGGAGCCAGGCAGTTAGAAAAAAAAGAGGCGGTCAAAAGAGAAAAGAGTAATAAAATTAGCGAGAAAAATGAAAGTCTACAGGTCTTTTGAAAACCAGTATAGCCAAGCAGAAACATTGTTAACTCCCAATAAAAAAAGGGGCCCTTTTAAGGCCCCTTTAGTGTTTAATTAATAACTAACAGCGCCGCCATTCGCTGGATCATGGGGGGGCGCAGACACCGCCTGAACCAGCAGAGATAGGTGCACAGTTCTGGCTGGGCATGGGGCAAGAAGGATTCGCCGGATCGCAGGATATATAGCATTTGCCCTCTTCTTCGGTTTGACTCTGTTTGACGCATAGCAGTCCGGTTTTACAGCCGCCCGATTTGGGTCCACAAGATTGCCCAGCGTCATTGGAGCCGGTAGACATACCTTGTTTGCTGCAGACACCGCCGCCGCCTTGAAGCCCCATGCACTGTTCATCAGTGTCACACTGGGGGTTGGCTGGATCGCAAATAGTCAGGCAGGTGCCCTCTGTGTCACCCTGAGCCATGAGGACACACAGTAAACCTTCTTTGCAGTGGCCAGCCGCCTTACTACCGCATTTGGCACCTTTTTCGTTGTTTCCGGTGGGTGGTTTGTAGCAGATACCTTCGCCGTTTTGAAGTTGAAAACACTTTTCTCCGGACTCAACACATTCGGCATTGGTATTGTCGGTGTTGTTTTTAGCGGCGTCACACTTAGACAGGCAGGTACCAGTTTTGGAATCAGCCTCAGTATTTACGCACATAAGGTCCTTTTTGCAGTAACCCACGGTATCATTGCCGCACTCTTGATATTTTCCGCTATTACCGGTAGGGGCCGCGTAGCAAACACCGCCGCCGCTTTGAAGAGGCACGCAGGATTGTTCCGCTTTGGGGCAGATGACTGTGGTATCCCCGGGTACGCATTTTTGCAGGCAGGTGCCAGATGTGTCGCCCTCTTTGAGAGTCAAGCAAATCAGACCCTCTTTGCAATTGCCTTCAGCCTGACCACAAGATTGGTCAATAGCGACATTGCCGGGTTTTTGTTTGTAACATATACCTTCATCTCCACCGCTCTGTAAGGGCAGGCACTGCTCATCTTTGTCAGTGCACTGGGGATTTTTTACATTACAGGGGTTGAGACAACTTCCCGTGGTAGCGTTCTGAGAAAGCATTACGCACATCATTGGTTGCTTGCAGGGGTTGTTCTGGTCACAATCGCCGTAGGCATCTACTGTGCCTTTTTTCATGCAGATTCCAAAAGAGTTGGTCGCTCTTTTAAAACTGTCACTGATATCTTTGCAGTCCATGTCGGTGCACTGGGTGTTTTGAGCAGGATTACAGGTCATAATACATTCAAATTTGGTCTGCTGCTGGTCTATTGGCACACAAAGAGCGCCCTGGGCACAGCCGTTTTGATTGGAGGTACAGTCACCGCCGGCAGGAATTTGCCCGGAGGGGATGCAGATAGAGGAGTCAGTGTCAATTGGAAAGCAGGTGTTGGTTCCGGCGCAGGGTTTTGCCCAGGAACATTCATCAGCAACACAGATGCCGCCCATTTGAGTAGGAGCGCAACCTTCATTGGGGCCGCAAAGGTCCTGTTGGGGGGTGCATGCTCTGCGGCAAGATTTTTTGGTTTGATCTGAGAATGATGGGACACATTTTTCTGTTCCGCAATCAGCATCGCTGGTGCAAGTTTTGCCGCTGGAGGCCGGCTCGGTGCTGGTGGGGGGATTAGTAGTTGCATCACCTTCGCAATTACCAGTAAGGAGATTGCATGTTTGGCCCGCGGCGCAGTTGGCATCGCTGGTGCATTTAAATGGTAAATTGTTAGTTTCGCACTTACCAGTGGTGAGATTGCATTTCTGACCCGCGGCGCAGTTGGCATCGCTGGTGCATGTTGCGACTCCAGTGCCGCCATCTTTGGCTTTACAGGACTTGGTGATCAAATCGCAGTATTCAGTGGGTTGGCAGTTCAGATCGTTGCTACAGGTTTTACCACCACCAGTGGTGTCTCCTGTACCGTCGTTGCCTGTACCGCCGTTTTCAGTACCAGGTGTTGTTTCTTCATTGCCGCAGGCGACAAGAAAAGCCGCCAGTAGCAGACAGAGAAATAAATAATTTCCCCCTCTAAACAATTTGGACATTCTTTTTTGATTCATCATCAACTCCTTCATAGTTGTGGACACTTTAAATGCTTCTCAATTTAACCAGAGTTGTTATTTTAGTTAAAAAATTAAAATATGTCAATGGAAAAAGCCTAATCCCGAAAAATCGAAACCGGTTCAAATAAAGCACTTGCCGATTTTGAACCACATCATTATACTTATCAACGAAGTGAATTCTCGGACGGCAATTACTTTATTTTGGTGGTGCCCACCCTGCAACCATCACCAATGGAGAAACATTCAAATGCAAATAAATTTAGCTGGTTTTAATCTCGATTTCGATACTATCCGCGATTTAAAGGAGAGTAGCAACTGGCAAAAAGAAAATATCACCCCAGAAACTCTTGCTGCCGCCTACGCTCGTATTTCCCGATATGACTTGCCGGTTGACCAGTTGCGGGCTGTGGCCCGGGATGAAGTGTCCAAGGCTCGTAAATCGAACCAGAAAATAATTTTCGACATGGGGCACCATTCGGTAGCAGAACACGCCGTTTTCAATTTTGATATGATTGGTGTTTCCCGGCTGGCCATTGAGGAGATAGAAAAATTCAGACTTTGTTCCTACACTGAAAAATCTCAACGTTATATCAAACTGAAAGACGATTTTGTTATTCCCGCGGAACTGGAAGAGATAAAGGATAATTCTCTCAAACATAAATTTATCGAAACCGTGACCGGTCAGCATAGTGCCTATCACCAACTTTTTACCGCCATAAAGAACCATCTGTCCCTAGAGAACCCTCATTTGCTGGAGAGCAAAATTGGCAAAATCGAGTTGGCGGGGATGGCTAAGGAGGATGCCCGTTATATCACTTCCCTGGCGGTGGAAGGGCAGTTGGGCGCTACCATCAATGCCCGTAATTTGGAGTTAATTATTCGGCGTTTTGCCTGTCATCCTCTCCAGGAAGTGCGTCAGGTGGGAAAGCAGCTTTGCACTCTGGTTAGCCAGGTGGCTCCCTCCATTATCCTTTTTGTTGACAAATCTCTTTATGATCAAAATATGTATCAAGATTTTCATAGAGAGTTAGGAGAAATTTTGGAGCCATCCTCAGGCCAGGTAATTGAGAACTCAGAAATGTTTAAGCAAACGTTAAACCAAACCCTTTCCTCTATTGACCAGTCCGAGGCGGAAGTAAAACTGCTCAACTACACTCCGGAAGCCGATCTAAAGGTATTAAGTGCTCTGGCCCACAAAGTGGGTAATTTCGATTACCAACAAATTGCTGCCCGGGTAACAAACCTGGAGGAAAATCAGCGCTGTCGCCTTTTTCTCAGCCTGTTCGGACACCTGGAATTTTTCGATACCATGCCCCGTGAACTGGAACATGTAAATTTGACTTTTGAACTGAAGGTGTCAGCCTCCTGTTTCGCCCAGTTAAAGCGTCACCGGCTGGCTACCCTGACGGTCCAGGATTACCATCCTAACCTGGGGATTACCATACCGGAGAGTGTGGTTGCATCTGGCCAGGAAGATTTTTTTCTCCAAACCATAGCAGCCACCCAGGAAACCTATTGGCAAATAAAGAAGGAGTTACCAGGGGTTGCCCCTTATATACTTACTAATGCTCATAGAAGACGGGTTCTGTTTACTCTCAACGCCCGGGAGATGTATCATTTCTGCCGGTTGCGCCAAGATAGGCACGCCCAGTGGGATATCCGGCTGATAGCTGATCAGATGGCCAAACAGGCTCGGGAAAAAATGCCCATCACTTTTTGTTTGCTCTGTGGTAAAGATGGATTCGAAAAATTAAAGAAAAAGGTTTCAACTGTATAACGAGAGAAATTTGATGCTGGTTATTTATGAGTTGTCCAGTTGATAGTAAACTGGTTGAATTCGTCCTGATAGTTTTCCCAATTAACTTCTACATCATCTACCGAGGAATAGGGTGAACCACGGTGACTCCAGGATATAAGTCTTTCTAACATCTCCTCTTTTCCCTCCGCCACAATTTCCACTCGACCATCAGGGCGATTTCGCACCCACCCGGTAAGATTAAGCCGTTTGCCTTCATCTTCGGTATAGGCACGAAAACATACTCCTTGAACTCGGCCACTGATAAATAGATGAACTCTTTTATTCATAATACCTCTAAAATTTAAGAATATAACCCGCTACGTTTTATTAAGAAAAGATTCAATTTCTTGACAAAAAATTTCCACTATTTCGGGGTCGAATTGGCTGCCCGAGTACATCCTTAACTCTTCAACCGCCTTTTGGTGAGGCAAAGCTCTCCGGTAGGCGCGATCCGATGTCATGGCATCGTAAGTATCGGAAACTGCTAAAATTCGGGCTCCCAGAGGAATCTTATAACCTTTAAGTCCCTGGGGATAACCCTGGCCATCAAACCGTTCGTGATGCGCATAAACTACCGGCACCAGATGGGCTAAAAAAGTAATGGGCTCCAATATCCGCTTGCCCAGAGTGGGGTGGGCTTTAAACATCTCGTATTCAGTTGGGGTCAATTTTCCCGGTTTGTTTAGTCCCTCCCAGCGGATACCAATTTTGCCAATATCGTGTAAAAGGGCGGCATTTCCAGTTTGCTCCATCTCTTTAGCATTCATTTTGAGCCCTTTGGTTATCAGGTGGGTATATTTTGCTACCCGATCTGAATGCCCTCTGGTATAGAAGTCTTTGGCTTCAATGGCCCGGGCAAATCCCTGGATGGTTTGTTGAAAAGTTGTCTTTAGATCTTGGTGCAGGTGGGCATTTTCAATGGCTGCTGAAGCCCTGGAGGCCAGGATAGAAAAAATACGGCGTTGTCCCTCATTAAAATTGTTGCCCGGAGTAAAGGAATGAGCATTTAATACACCCAGTATCTTATCCCTGGTTTTTAAGGGGACAGAAACAAAAGAAACTACCTCTTTTGACAGATTGTGGTTAAAAAATTGGTTGACATCATCACCATGAACCATAAGGGGGGCTTTTTTCCGGTGGATATCCATTATTTTGTCCAGGTAGATATCGTCCAGTAACTGTTTCTCTTTTTCAAAAGGCGGCATGGACCGGAACATTTTACCGGTAATATTATCCCCGGTTTTTGAAAACATGGCCAGGGATATGGCATCGGCATAAACTTCCATAATTGTCGTGTTCATAATTATCTCTAAAATTCGTTCCAAGGATAAAGTGCCGGACATGGATTCGGATAGTTTATATAGACTGAGGGTCTCTTTTAGTTGGCGGTTTTCCTGCTCCAGCATCTGTTTATCCAGTCCCCTTTCAATAAGAAGAAGGAGTTCCGCCAGTTTAAAGGGTTTGAGGATATAGTCGTAGGCGCCAATTTTCATGGCTTTGATGGCGGTTTCCACCGTGCCAAAACCGGTCATTATAATGGTTATCGTCTGAGGAGATATTTTCTGCACATGTTCTAAAAATTCGATCCCGCCCATCCGCGGCATCTTGAGGTCGGATAGGATAAGGTTAAAACTCTTCTCTTCCATCAGTTCCAAAGCAGAGGTTCCATCATCCGCAGTTTCTACCCAAAAACCTTGTTTGCTCAAGAAATTTTTTAGCAGAGTTTGAACCGAAATTTCATCATCTACGACTAGTATATGGCCGGTTTTTTGAGAGGAGGTTTCTTGCATATTTAAAAGAGGAATCTAACATCAAAGAGGTATTTAACATTCAAATTCTTGTAACGAGTAAATTTTTAAACGAGAATAATCCATTTTTATATAATATTTATATTATAATCTTAATTGGTAATTATGTAAAGTTATTTAGTTTCCGTCCGAAAACCTTTATCGCCTTTGCCCTGCGGGCATCTTTCCTTTAAACCTTTTTGAATAATCGCTCCCGGATAAATATTAAAATTTCCTTGAAATAGATAAACCGCACGGTTTTAATCATCAGGCTGAAAAGAAAATGGGCAACTACTGAACCAAAAAATCTCGCTTTTAGTATAGGATTGGGCAACCGGGTATGCCAACAGAGTTTAAAAATGATATCTATGACCGTGGCAAAGCAGAGTGGTATTTGGCAAACTTTGCGAGCATTTATTACTTTTGCCCGACAGCATTTGCCCAATTTAATTGCCACGTTGCCATTACAGTCAACCGGTTGTTCATGCCGGCCGATTAAGATTTGGACGGGACGGGCATTTTTTAGATTGTTAAATTTAGTCCTCTCCAGTAAAGAGAGGGCAAAAGCCAATTGGTGGTAACACCCATGTTGGCATTTTTGCTCACCAAGATCAGAATAGGGGCCGTACAATAGTTTTATCTCAGAGCCCGCTTTGGTCAATTCCTCTTCAATATTGTGCCAGCGGGAATAATTTTTCTCCTTTGCTGTTTGCTTGCCGATGGCGTCTATTTGCTCCCAGGTGGTGTAATCACCGCACAGGTTAACCTCAAAGGGATCAAAAGGTGCTTTCCCTCTGGCGCTTATCTCTTTTAAATAGGGCAGTTCAGTTGGTTTGGAAAATCCCATTAATCTGGCGGCTACCACGTCTACGGCAAAAGGATCTGTACCAATGATAACCAGCCCCATCTCATAGGGATAAGGGGCCAATTCGTGCCCCAGACCGGCAACAATGGCATCCATGACGATGAGATCAGGTTTTATCACCCCATAAAAATCGGCTAATTTATTAGGTAGCAGGTAATCGTGATGAATTGCCCGCATATCATTATTTAAAAAACCTAAATAGGAATGGATAGCGCCCGCTATCCCCAAAGTGGCATGCTTCCTCAGTTTGGGAAGCCAAATATTAAAGTTAAAAGTGGCCAGTTTGCTGGGCATAGAGGCCCAGGCATGAACTTTTCCCCCTAAAAACAGATCTTCGGTTCGATCATTTTCAAAACCCAACAAAGACACCTCTTTCTCAAACCCCTCAACCTTCAAATTAGAGGCTAAGTTACTGTACTGGGCCCAGTTCATCAAAACTCTGGACGGGTATCCCACGCCGCTTTTGGTACCAATGGTAAAGGTGGTAGTTTCCCCACTGTCAGCCGCCGCTTTAATAGTTCCTTCCACCACTTCGGTATTGGTAAAACTGTCTTGTCCAAAGGAGAGATAATCGTAGTGGGCAAAACCCAAATCAGGCTTTACAAGTACCTTTCCTTTAGGTTTCAACTCAAATTCGTCCAGGGCCAAAGATATTTTTTTAGCCAGGTTTTCTTGATGGTAGGTGGGGCACTTCAGGATCATTACTTTTGCCGATGTGGTATCTAGAGGACTTTTTTTCATAATTATGCTCGTTGACTAATGGTTGATGAATAAAAAAGAACCACCATTTACTGGCATAAAGCGCCAGAAAAAACACAAGATATATTTACCAATTGGGCACTATTTCTTTTCCCGGTAAAATCTATATCACCTTCCAGTATCTGGATAACTCCGTCTAGCGCAATAATGAATAGTTGGGAATCGCAAACCACCATTTTGCCCGGCTCCAGATTCAAATTGTTCTCATATCCAGCAGGAATTGTTGCCGCTTTTGCTTTCCATATAGTAAAATGATGGTTGTTTAAAAAATTGAAGGCACCGAAATTTGGATAGTTAGCCGCCCTGATGTGCCTGAGTATTTGATGCCGCTGCTTTTGTTTCCATTTGATCTGAAGGTGCTCCATGGCGACTTTTGGCGCCTCGCTGACCCCTTCCTTCGGCTGTAATCGACAGGGAACACGGAGTCCATGTTTGTCCAACAGGGTCAATGTTTCCTGCGAAACTTGAGCCATTAAATTCTGTATCTTGGGAATAAGGGTTCCCATGGTTTCCTCAGCATCCAGCCTCAAACTCTGTTGTAAAATAATATCACCGCTGTCGAATTTGCTGGTCATAAAGTGGGCGCTGACTCCGGTCTCTTTTTCTCCATTGGCTATACACCAGAAATAGGGATTGGCTCCCCGCAGCCTGGGCAAAAGCGAGGGATGGATATTGATCCCGCCTAAGGGGGCAGTCTTGAGTAGCCTTTTTGGTATTTTGCGGGAAAAATTCATAGATAAGATCAAATCCGGTTTGTAGTATTCTTTCAGGGTTGAGGCAGAATTTTTTTTCCTTATCCATTTTGGCGATTTTACTGCAATGCCTTGTTCAGAGCATTGTTCAATAATTTTCCAGGTATGCTCCTCCTCAAAACCGGTTAGGACTACCAGGCATATGTTATAGCCCTTTTCTAAAAGAGAGAGCGCATGTACGGGAATGCCAAAGTAAGCTATTTTCAAACTGTGTCCTCCAAAAATCTTTATTGGTTTTTAAGCAAATTTAGTAATGTCTTTTCCAGACTGGACACCAGTTTTTCTGATTTAAAGTTAAGTTGCTTATAAAAATGGATAGCATAGTGTACCAGTTTTTCGATCCTCTCATGGTCAGAAATCAGGGCTATTTTGTCCCCGGTCCGGTCCATTTCCATCAATTCATAGAGAAAATAGTTTGACCAAATCGGGCTTTTGGAAATAGACTTGATAATTTCATTTTTAATAGGCTCCAATTTTGAGGTTTCCCTCAACACTTCCTCATCCAGACTGCCACTTTTTTCCACCTGTTTTTGCAACTGCTTTAACAGGGTTGCTGCCTGCTTGAAATGGGTTTGTAACTGCTCAGCCTCGCTTAGCGTCTTCTGTAAAAAGTTCTCTATGGTGCGGGCTCTGGGTTTCTCCAGAGAAGATTTAAATTTTTTGGCCCGAGTGGCGAGAGTTTTAAACATATCTTTTTTAAAGGGCTTAAGATGTGAAAGTATCTGGCTGGATTCTCGATACTTGACCTGAAGGAAATATAGCCTGTCACCCTTTAGTGCCAGCAGTTTTTCGGGAAGAGATTTATATTCTTTCTGGGACACCAGTTGGTTGAACCATTTTAAAGTTTCTGGCCCGCAGTCTTGATCCCGGGAAAAAAGACCCGGCAATATTATAATTGGATTACAGCCAAGATAGGCGGCTAAAAAAAGCATCAAAGTGTGGGGAGACGAGCCCACAGGTAACGGGTTGGCCTTCAATATTTTTAATAGTTCAAGCGGTATATTATTTGAATAGGCTACAAATTTACTTCGGCAGGGTAGACTAAGAATTTCTTTTTCCGGGCAATCAGCCAATACCAGGCATAATTTATCAATCGATTTTACTTGTTCTGATTTTAATGAGTGCCATCCTTTTTTGCGGTTGGTGCCATGAACCACGGCAATATGGATGGATAGATTTATGTTTTTTTCCGGAGATAAGCAATTTAACGGAGAGATAATCAGAGCCCGGTGGTTCAGGTCCGCTATAAATTCCATACTGGGGCGATTATCAGAGGATAAAAGCACCGCCGGCCGGTTTTTAAATAGACTTTTAAGGTGTTGCAGGTTGGGCAGGGTTAGCAGGCTGGATAAATTCAGTAAAAGAATTTCCAAAGGGGTAGTCTGTTTTGCAGATGTGATATGCAAGGCCAGGAATTCTCTTCTTGCTGATGACGCCCTCCCCGGCGCAGATTATCAAAGATGACTTTGGGTGCTGAACAGGTGAAAGGAGCGATTTTTAGTTTTAAACTCTCGTATAGAGAGGCTGAGATCGATTATACCGACAAATTCAGTCCTTACTCCCGGGTCAATGTTTAAAATAAAATGGTTGACCGATTTCCAGATGATATAGAGTCCCAACCCGGCGCCACCTTCTTTGGCGTCTATTTGATCATCTCCCTTGGCAAAGCACTTACTCAGGTAGGAAACCACCTTGTCCCGGTTAATGGCGCCAAAAGCGTCTTCCACTGAGATCGCCAACAACTCACCGTCGCTGGCGTAGCGAAACTTGGCAGCCTGGTCAGGTTTAAGGAGCACTCTTTCGTTTCTGGGGGTGCTGGCGTAAATCGGTTTTCCCTCTTCATCCCGGGGTGCATCGTAAATGGCATTCATTAAAAACTCATCACAGAGATCAACCAGAATTCTGATCATGGATTTACGGCAACCCAAC
>CAZTWC010000012.1:0-2330 GCA_964617105.1 uncultured Myxococcia bacterium | reverse complement strand
TACTCCATGCGGCGATTGGAGTCATCTATCTGATAGGTAAAGGGTTCAACGCCCCAGGTTAAGTATTTTTCGATGCCAAAAATATCGTTGCGCAATATTTTTTCAGTAGTCATCAACAGGTCTTCCGGCATAATCCGGCCATCGACATCCTTAGCTAAAAAATTGCTTATATACTTTTCTTTGTGGACATAGGATAAAATATCAGAGATTGAAACCTGGGCTAGTAAAATAGTCTTGGAAAAAGGAGATTTTTTGCTGGCTACTTCTAAAATTTCTCGGCAATTGAAATCGGCAAAAACAATATCGAAAAAATTATTATCGACCAACTCCTTGGCTTCATCCATACTCTTTGGAGCAGTAACAGTGGCCCGGGTGGCGGCCAAAATTTTAACACAACTCCTTCTGGATTTGGCATTTTCGTCTAGAAATAGTATTTTTCGACCCTTCATATTATTAACCCTTTTGTATATAAAGTTACAAATTTTATTTAATTGTATATAACTTATCCTTTCTGGTAGTTATTGTCAAGGGGTCTGAAACGGCGAAGCCAGGAAAATGAAGTTTCTTGACAATGACTCACTATATAACTTATTCTAATGTAAATAGAAGATAATATTTTGGGAGTCTTTTAGTAATGACAAAATTGGGGGCAAAGGTAAAAAAAAGCAAATACCTGGCGGTTATCAATCCGGCTAGCGGAGAAATTATCCAGAGAATATCCCGGCTTAATTTTTCTCAGTGCCGGGAGATACTGCAACAATCGAAAGCAGTACAAAAGATATGGGCAAAAAAGAGGGTCGGTTCCAGGATAAAATTATTAAAAAAGTGCCGTCGTATTATCCTGGACAACCTGGACCCAATTTGCCGTCTTATCACCCAAGAAAATGGCAAAACGCTGTTTGAATCCATGGCCCAGGAGGTGTTGCTAAGTCTCGATTTTTTAGATTACTTTTGTACCCAGGCTAAAAACTCTCTTAAGGACCAGGAGTTACCCCTATTACGCTATAAAAACCGGCGTAGTTATATCCAATACCGTCCTGCCGGAGTACACCTGGCTATCGGTTCCTGGAGCCATCCCTGGCTCACCCCTCTTAGTATGATTGTGCCGCCCCTTTTGGCTGGTAACAGTGTTATCCTCAAACCATCCAGCCTTACTCCCCTGACCGCTATAAAAATAATGGAGATCTTCCTGCAGGCTGGGTTACCGGAAAATCTTTTCCAGGTAATGGTAACATCGGGGGAAATTGCCAGCCGGCTGATCGATGTGGGCATAGATGGCCTAACTTTTGTGGGTTCCACTCCGGTAGGGCGTAAAGTAGCAGCAAAGTGTGGTACCAACCTGGTACCCTGTTCTATGGAATTAAGTGGGAAAAACGGGGCCATAGTTTGCCAGGATGCGGATTTACCTATGGTGGCTAAGATAATCACCTGGGCTGCCTTTGCCAACGCCGGCCAGACCAGTGCTGCCATTAGCCGCGTATATGTCCACAAATCGGTATACCAGCGTTTTACCAATATGCTGCTGGAGTGTGTGAGAAAAATCAGGTTGGGAGATCCCCTGGAAGACGGTATGAGTATGGGAGCCATTACCGATCCTGCCAATATGCAGTTATTTACCGAAGCAGTGGAGGATGCACGTCAAAAAGGGGGAGAGATATTATGTGGAGGAAAAATTCTGCCTCTGGCGGGAACCTTTTTTGAGCCAACTATTATTGATGGGGCGAACCGGGAGATGATGGTTCTCCAGCAGGAGTTGTTTGGTCCTATTTTGCCTCTGATAAGTTACAGCGATAGTAAAGAGGCGGTGGAGCAAATGAATGAATCCGCCTATGGACTTAGCGCCCATATTTTTACCGGCAACCGGCAAAAGGGGAAAAAGTTAGCGGAACAGATCGAGGCGGCCAATATTATTATCAATGAGGGATATATTAACCTGGCCATGCCCGATCTGCCCAGGGGAGGAATAAAAGATAGCGGTCTGGGACGGATATATACTGCTGAGCATTTGCGTCAGAGTTGCTTGAAGATACATGTAAACCTGGAGAATTTTTATATGCCCTTGCCCATCTCTTCCATCGCCTGGCAGCCTTATACACACGACCGCTACAATTTACTGTTAAAAAGCGCCAGGGTATTGCATCAGAAGGGATATTTAGGTAAACTTAAAATCTTTTTAGGTTCCCAGAAGAGATAAATAGAGAGCAAACTCGCGCCTAAATAATTTTTAACTGGATAATAATTTTATGAAAGGAACCTGATTCCTATGTCAACTTATAAAAGTCGCTCAAAAAAAGTGACCATCCCCATGCTAAAAAAAATGAAAAAACGTG
>CAZTWC010000011.1:0-29333 GCA_964617105.1 uncultured Myxococcia bacterium | reverse complement strand
CTTATTTAGTTTCTTCTTAATAGTTTTGTTATGTAATTTCCTTTTAACGGTTTTTAAACCCAATTTTATCACCCCCATGTTCAGTACCTGGTCTAAAGCGTCTATAACCTGGTCAATTTGTTCTCTGGTTATAGCCAAGGGGGGTAACAGCCTGATTACATTGGGCCTTGCCGCGGTCAAGGCTACCAGGATGTTGTGCTGGAATAACAGTTCAATGGCGGTCAAAATGGTATACGCACCGTTTAGACTGGGGCCCAGTAGTTTGGTAAAGGGATCCACTATGGGAAGAAGAATTTTTCCGAAGTTGTGGAATTCCAGGCCGATCATCAGGCCTCGGCCTCGGACATCTTTAATAATTTTGGGGTAGCGATGGTGTAATTTTTTAAGGGCGTCTAAAAAATATTTACCCTGTTTTTCCGCTGCTTCAACCAAGTTTTCTTGGTAAATCAGATTGATTGTTTCGATGGCGGTGACACAGGCTTCACCCATGCCGGCAAAGGTTGTGGAGAGTAGCGATGAGTCTGATGAGGCGCCGTAGGCTTTTTTGAAGATCTTCTCCTTCACTGCCATGGCGCTGATAGCAGTTTTGCCTCCTCCCAGAGATTTGGCCATGGTAACCAGATCGGGGATCAGGCCATCTTCGTATTCAAAGGCGAACATGCGACCGCTGCGTCCAAAACCGCTGGCCACCTCGTCTACGATCATCAGGGCGCCGTATTGGTCGCAGAGGTGGCGGACTGTTTTTAGAAAACCGGGCGGCGCCGGTATTATCCCGCCATTTCCCTGGATGGGTTCGATAATCACTGCGGCTACATCGCATTTTTTCTTCCCGCCGAACTCAGCCAGGGCCGACTCCAGGGCGTTGGCATCGCCAAAAGTCACTTCCTGACAGCCCCAAAGCATTTTGTAGAATTTTTTCGGGTGTTGGTGAGAGGTCACTGACAGGGCGGCATGGGTCTTACCATGAAAGGAGTTATTAAAATAGATGAGACGGTCACGTCTGGGGCCTCCGTATTTTTCCGCCAGTTTTAAGGCGCCTTCCACCGCATCGGCCCCGGTATTACTTAAAACAACATAATTTAAATCCCCCGGCAAAATATTGGCTATATTGGCAGCCAGGGCAGCCACGTAGGGGGAGTAAAAGGCCATGCATATCTCTACTCCTTGAGCCTGGGAGAAGTTTTCTCTAGCCTTCAAGATTCCGGGATGATTGTGACCCAGGTTGAGACAGCCATATCCGCCCCATAAGTCTAATATTTTTTGGTTGTCTTCGGTAAAGTAGTAGTTGCCCCGGGCAGAAGTGACTTTGATTTTGTTGAATCCCAGAGTCTGGAAGATTTCGGTGAGTCCAGGGTTGTGATGTTTTTGGTAGAGTTCCTGAATAGAATCCAGATTGAGTTTTTCCACCTCTTTAAGGCTGTAGAGTTTTTTCCCGTTTACTTTCATGGGCTATGTCCTTTAGCAATTTTTTCAGGCCGCGCTTTTGAGTACGGTTGATTTTGATAAACCTGAAACCAGCTTTCCCTCGAGTTTGCCTTACCATCCTGGCGGTTAACTCCTGGCCAAAGTCTAAACCATCGCCGTTTAAATCTAACTTATATTCCATTTTTATCCGCAACAGGTCATCTTCAGGCACTTTTAATTGTAAACCGCTGGAAGAGATGTCGATAATCGTGAAGGGCCCGTATTCCGTACCCAAATTTTCTGTAAAAACCGCCGTAATTCCTTTGGGTGGGGGCACTTGTCTTAATATCCCCTTGAGCAGTTTGGTTCTCAATCGCGGTTCGGAACGGCGGTCTATCTGTTTTTTTCTGTCCAGGAGCAAATATTTAAAAGTGTTGAAACCAGCAGAAAGAAAATAGAGAAACTGCTGGGGCGAATTTATTTCGAATAACTTCTGCAGCATATAGGTGGGCCGCATATAAAACCAGCGCAGAAACTCGGTTTGTCTTTTGACCAATTCCTCTGCGGTCATGTTAAAGGTCCGCCAGGGAGGTATACGGTTGTAATATTGAAAAAACTCCCAGTTGCTGGCCTTTAGAAGTCCATGTTTTTTCAATATTTGGTAGAGTTCAGTGCCTGGATAGGGGACGGCAATAGTAAAGGTGATCAGGTCTGGTTTTATCCGCTGCACCAGTTTTTTAGTTAAGTATATATCCTCTTCTGTTTCTTCCGGGTGGCTGCCCAGCATCAGGTAGGCTGTACGCAATATACCTGCATCTTTGGCCCAGGAAAAAACCTGTTCCACCTGGTCCAGGTTGATTTTTTTCTTGATTTTGGACAGTATCCTGGGGCTACCGCTTTCCACTCCCAACTCCAACTTGAGACAGCCGTGTTTAGCCATTAATTCCAGGTCATCTTTGTTTAATATATCCACCCTGGCATTGCAGTTCCAGGTGACATTGTTGCGCCGAAATAGATAGCAGAGTTGGTGCAGCAGTTTTTTGTTAACCGGAAAAACTTCGTCTTCAATAGAGAAATGATTTATACCAAAATCTTTAATACATTGAAGAATCTCTTCGGCAATACTTTCATAGCTGCGGAAGCGTATTTTTCGACCTAATTTTTTATTGCCGAAAACAGCATCGTTGGGACAGAAAATACATTTAGCCCAACAGCCGCGGGAAGTGAATATTTGGGTGGTGCTGATCCCTTTCCTGCTGATCCCTGGTGAAGATACTCCCTTAAAGCGGTTTATCTTAAAATATTCTGATAAGGATAAAAGTTGTCTGGCGGGTAGATGGAGTTTATTCAGATCTTTTATAAGGGCCCGGGGTTTATTAACTACCACCTGGTCCTCTTGCCTGAAGGCGATACCATCAATGGATGACACATCGCCTCTCTCTTCCAGAGTTTTAGATAATTCTACCAGAGTATATTCGCCTTCGCCAATTACCACGAAATCAAAGTATGGGAATTCTTGCAGCGTTTCTGCCGGCAGGACACTGGAGTGGGGGCCGCCCACAGCGGTATAAACCTGAGGCCGGTTTTTTTTGGCAATTTCTGCCATAGCGGCACAAATAGTTATATGAGGTGTAACCGCAGAGAAACCGATAAGATCAGGTTTGCTGCTTCTGACCCGGAATCCGAAACGGGCTTTGTCGTAAATCTCCAGTTCATAGTCGAGAAGTTCTACTTCCAGGCCACTGGCCAGAGCCTCACTGGCCAGCATGGTCAGGTTGATAGGATGCTGGATGTTCTCTCGAGCGATATAGCCGAGAATACTCGGCGGTCTGATTAGCATTATTTTCATAGGCATAGATTAAATATATAAGTAGTTACAGTCAAGTAAAATGTTGCCAACACTGAATTGCCAGCCACTATTCATCACTCCTGATCCCTAAATCCCTGATCACTGACTCATAACCCAATTTAATATCCTAACCTGTGACAGGTTATACATAAAAATTTCTGAGATGATATATATGCGCATTTTTTTGCGTTTTTTTTCGAGTTTTTCAATTTACTAATGGAATTTTCGCTATGGCAGCGCCGGCAATTTAACTGTTTTGCTTCATCTTTAATAAAAAGGCATTGGTGTTTTTTGCCCTTTGGTTGGTAATTCTCTTTCCCCACGTTAAGGTGGCAGCCAGAACAGGGTTGGGACGAGGCCAGGTCGCTCCTTACCGTTTTAATCGGCAGCAGATCGAATGGGACAACGTGGCGTTGGCCCAGGGTGGTCAAAAAAGTTACCAATGCCTGCAGCCTCTCGGTCTCCTTTTTATAAATGTATGAGTAATCCCACATACCTAAACCCACGGAAGGATTTTTGTCGGCGATTTGGCAACAATCTCTTTTTTCTAGCATGAAATTATAAAGAAAGGAAAAAGTTCTTTGCCGACCGATTTCGCTTAGATGGGGTCCGGAACCCACCTGGCCACCCCATTTACCGATACGGTGGCAGTCAAAACAGGCCATTTTGAGAAACTCCCGCTGACCGGCTAAAAAATTATTGCTCTGCTGGTTATCTTGCGGGTTATGGCAGGCTATACAGGATGATTGGCGGATCCTTTGGTTGATTTTAGCCCAGGTTAATTTTTCTTTTTCCTGTCCATGGGCGGTTAAATTTACCTCAACTTTCTGGCGATGTGCCTTTTCTTTTTCTACTGCCCGTCCCTGGCCGCCGTGGCAAAAGGTGCATCCCAGGCGGCGAAAGGAGTGGCTCGATTCTAATATTGATTGGCCTTGCAGAGATGGGTGTGGCTTAAAAGGATTCTTCCTAAAAGGATTATCAGCTATTTCTATTCCCAAATGGCAAGTCAGGCAACGTTCCAGTTTATTATTCAGCCCGAATATTTCAACAATTCCTGGAGACGGGACCGGTTTTTTTATCCGTCTGCTCTCTAGAGAAGCAAACTCTTTTTGATATTTACGCCAGTCGCGATCTCCTTCCATAATAAAAGAAACTACAGCCAGAACTATCAAAGCCGTCAGGGTAAGGAGGAGAAAAATATTTATTTTATTTTCATTAAAATTCATAATAGAAAAATCGAATCAACCAGGCCATAACGTCAAAATATAAACTTCCAGTCAATTCCCCGAAAAAAGTATCCCAATATGATAAAACTCAACTGAGAGGTAACCATAGAGATAAATACTGCTGTCAGGGCCAAATGACGGTTTCGGGATAAAATATAGGTTATCCCAAAAAGGGTTGGCCATAAAAATAATAGCATTACTACAGGATTAACTATATTGCTCAAACTGCTGTTCCAGGCAGGGAGATAAATGTTGTTCAACACCGTAATGCTCAGAGTCAGGATGATGGTTAATAAGGAGGCGGTCCCCATAATCAAGATATCGGTTTTGGCGGTAGGCCAGTTGCCCGCTGTTTTTACCGGGAGATCGATAAATGGAACCAGGATTAAAAAAAACATAATCGTACCCGGAATCACCATGCCGCCCATGGTAGTGGAATAACTGACCATCTCTTGAACTCCCACCAGGTACCAGGCGGCTTTGGATGGGTTGCTGGGATGAAGTGGGTCGGGTAAACCGTGGATTGGGGCATTAAAAAGCAGGGATATCAGCCAAACTATTGCCAGAGTGGTCAGCAAACCGACTAGTTGGTATTTAATTAATAAGGGCCAGGATGGAGATAATTCTTTGGTTTGTCCAGATTTGGCCAGACCGCCGTCTTTACGGATTCGCCAAAAATGGATGGCTATCAGTATAGTGGCCAGGAGTGGCAAAAATACCACATGAAAGGTATAGAAATAGATCAGGGTGGTTTGGCCAATTTGGCCGTCATTCATCAGTCCGCCCACCAGGGGCAATTGCCGGAAAAAATTTACTCCGATAACTCCGGCCCAATATCCCAATTGGTCCCAGGGAAGTAGATAACCGGTAAAAGCCAGCAAAAAGGTTAAGGCAAACAGGGCGATTCCAATTTGCCAATTTAATCGACGTTGGTGGAAAAAGGCGGAGGTCAGATAGATTCTAACCAGGTGGAGTGATACTGTTACCACCATGGCATGGCCGGCCCAGCGGTGCATATTGCGAATTAGCCGGCCAAAGGGCACAATCTGGTCCAGGTCGGTGACATTGTTGTAGGCTATTTCCAGCGAAGGTATGTAGTAAAACATCAGCATGATGCCGGTGATCGTTAAAATGATGAAAAGGGAAAAAGAGATTATACCCAGGCCAAAAGTGGTTACTATCCGTAGAGAATCGTGACTTACCCGGGGTGGGTTTAGATGATTGAAAAAAGAGGTTTTCAAGATTGAACCCAGGTTCATATCGGTTTTATGTCCATCTTTTTTAATAACCATAGTGTAATTAAAAGATCAATCGAACAGTTTTAATTAAGAATTAAGGGGCGAATATAAAGTACCCGGTTTTACTTCCTCTTTTCTATCTATCACCAGCATACCATAAACATCCTGGGATATTTTATACCAGGCAAGGTGCCGGGGAGACGGTCCGGTTAACACCTTACCCTGTTGATCAAAATAACTGCCGTGACAGTGACAAACAAAGCCTTCATCTCGCTGTTTAACCTTGCATCCCAGGTGAGGGCAAGTGTTGGAGATAGCAAAAAAGCCCTCCTCTTTTCTAAACAGAAATAGACCCATCTCCTCGAAATAGGTGATGCTGTTAACCGGGTAATCTTTGGCCTGGGCCAGTCTGAACATGGTGCGCCCCAGGCGAGAAACCTGAGAGGAGAAAAACCGGCATCCTATGGCACCAAATAGTCCGCATACACAGGCGCTGGCTGCGCCGGTAAGATAATATATGAGTTTTCTTCTATCCATAACTTATGAATATCACTATAAGCTTTATTCCGCCACTATGTCAATAGATGCTTTTTCGCTGGACATATTTTGCAAAGTGGATATATTCGATTTGAACAATGATGCAATACCGGGGAGAACCGGGAAGAGGTTTAAATGGTCAAGTTGTTTGCCAGGTTATTAAAAAAATTTAAGCGGGAAGAAGCAGACACTGTCCATTGTCCTGCTTGTTGGGCCGAGAATGCGGTTGCTTATTTATTTTGTCGTGATTGCGGGCATCAATTGGTGGAAAATCCTATTGATAAAATGAAAGAACCTTTGGTGGTTATTCAAACTGAGCAAGAACTGAAACCGGTGAGTCAAAAAGAGTTGGAACCTGAGTCGCCAGGTGAAGCCCGGGAATCAAGGAATGATGACTTTGAGGAAAAAACCGTGATGCGGATGATGCCGGTTGAAGAGCCGGCGGAGGAGAGCAAACCTCAGGAATCGGAAAATTTATCTGACCAAAATACTAACGGAGAAAGTGAGAATTTTCAAACCATATCTGAAGGGCAGGTTTGCATGAATTGTGGCTTATTGGTTCCAGCCCAAAACAGTTTTTGCGGTAGTTGCGGCACCAAATATGGTAAACATTCACCCGAGGCTTTCAATTGGTCAGAAACTATGTTTTGCCGTACTGTAGGAAAGGAGAATCAAGTTCATGGTGATCGTCTGGTAACTATAAATATGGATGGCACCGAGGGAGAAATATATCCTTTAAAAAGCGATTTGACCTTACTGGGTAAAGGTGAAGGAGATATTGATTTTAAGGGGAATGATTATATCTCTTCCAAACACGCTCGCTTTTACAACCTGGATGGTAAACTGATGGTGCAGGATCTGGGCAGCAAAAACGGTATTTTTAAACAATTAAAAGGTAAAATACAGATTCAGCCTGGTGACTATATTCGGATTGGCCAGGAACTATTACGCTTTTCCGACTACCGGGAGATATTTACCAAAGATGATTTTTTTCAAGATGAAGCGGGCACCAAACTTTGGGGCAGCAAGCATAGCGGATCTAAATGGAGGTTGGTACAAGTATTTGACAACGCTACCATAGGCAATATTTATTTCCTGAACAACAAAGATGAAAATTTGGTGGGTAGAACCAGCGGCAATATTACTTTTGCGCATGACAGTTATATCTCTGCACGGCATGCGATAATCTATTTCACAGAGGAAAAATGGTTTCTTCAGGACCTGGATAGCACCAATGGAACTTTTTTAAGGATCATCAAAGAGGTAGTGCTGAATCATAGTGATTTTATTTTGATTGGCGAAATAATGTTCAGAGTGGATAGAGAGTTGGGCGCATGAGGTAGATTAGAAATAATTAGAAATATAAGAGATTTTGTAGGTATTATAAATTTTAAATTAGGAGAGAGTTGGTATGAATGAAAAATTGGAAATTTTTAGAGATGAATACTTGGCTCATCTCAAACAGAGAGAAACTCAGGGAATACCACCTTTGCCGTTATCAGCCGGGCAGGTGGAGGCTGTATGCCAGGCTTTACTTGAAGAGACTTTAGATCAGGGATTTTTTTCGCTTCCCGGTTATCAGAACACCGTGGATTCACTTCTTTACCTGTTAGACCATCGGGTGCCGCCGGGAGTATATCCCGCTTCTCAGGTAAAAGCCTCATTTTTAGGTGAAATTTTAGGAGAGCAGAAAAGGTCGGTTTATATCGATAGAATGATGACCCTGGATATGTTAGGCCGGATGGTTGGCGGCGCCAATATGGAATATATCATCAATGCTCTGGATTACGAGGGCACTCTGGCTGAAAGGGCAGTGGAAATACTGTCAAAACTGTTTTTAATCAGTCCAGACGAGTTGGAGAGAATATCAAAAATGGCGGACAGCAACTCTTACGCCCGTAAGGTACTGGCCAATTTGGGCGCTGCCAGTTGGTTCAGTTCCTGCCCCCCGTTGGAGATGCAGAGGCAGATGATGGTCGTTCGCACTACCGGCGAGATTAATACCGATTTTTTCTCACCCGCCCAGGAAGCTTCTACCCGGGATGATATTCCTCTGCACGCTTTGAAGATATTATCCACTAGTCCCCACGATCAAAATTTTCTCCAACGGTTGGCCAAATTAAAGGAGATTGGTAAAAAGATAATGCTGGCTGGAGACGTGGTCGGCACTGGCAGTTCACGCAAATCAGCCTCCAATTCACTGGTATGGTGGATTGGGGACAATATCCCTAATGTGCCAAATAAACGGCGCGGTGGTCTGGTGATGGCCGCTAAGATAGCCCCCATCTTTTTTAACACCCTGAGAGGATGTGGTTCCATTCCCATACGCTGCTCCACTGGCAAAATCGAAGAGGGTACTATTGTTAATGTGGATTTGCAGGCTGGAGTGGTAAAAGATGAAAATGGAGTGGTTCTTTCCGAGTTCAAGGTTGAACCAGCCTCTATTCTTGAAGAAGCCAGGGCTGGAGGCAGAAACAACTTGATAATCGGCCGTAAATTAACCAGGGAGGTGAGAAAGATTTGTGCCCAAAAGGGGATTGGGGTCAAGGATGTGGCCTTGGAATTACCGGAATTTTGTCACTATGAAGCAGATGCATCTTTCTCTTTAGCCCAAAAAATTATTGGCCAGGCCTGCGGCTGTAAGGGAGTTAAACCGGGAGATTATCTGGAACCAAAGGCCGAATTGGTTTACAGTCAGGATACTACCGGCGCCATGACCATGCAAGAGATTCAGGAGTTGGCCTGCAAAAAATTCAACACTGTTATGATACAGTCCTTTTGCCATACTGCAGCGGGACCAAAGAGCAAAGATTCCAGTATGCAAAACCGGTTGGGCGGTTTTATGAACCATTTGGGCGGCATCGATCTGCGCCCTGGAGATGGGGTTATTCACATCAATGGCAATCGCTTTCTGCTCCCATATTTTGTAGGCACCGGCGGTGACAGCCATACCAGATTTCCTATTGGCATCTCTTTTCCAGCGGGTTCAGACCTGGTGGCTTTTGCTGCTAGCCAGGGTTATTTTCCTCTGGATATGCCGGAATCTGTGTTGGCCCGCTTTAAGGGGAAGATGGAGCCAGGCATTACGGTGCGGGATTTAGTCAACGCTATTCCCTACGTGGGTCTGAAAACCGGTTTGGTAAATCTGGAAAAGGGCGATAAAAAGGCCAATGCCTTTGCGGATCGCATTTTGGAGATCCAGGGACTTGAATTTCTCAATGTAGTTGAAGCCTACAAGTTGACTGATGCTTCGGCCGAAAGGTCGGCAGCGGGAAGCACTTTTTCTCATAAACTGGATAATGTAATCCAATATGTGGAAAATAATCTGAAATTCTTGAAAACCAATTTTTCCCAACGTCACCCATCACCAACGGTAAAGGTGGTTATAGAAAAGATGGAGGAGTGGCTGAAAAATCCCTCCTTGCCGGAAGCGGACCAGAAGGCTGACTATGCCGAAGTGGTGGATATCGACCTGAAACAGATCAAGGAGCCTCTGTTGGCTGCGCCCAATGATCCAGATAAGATAGTGACCCTATCTGAGGTGGCTGGGACCCGGATCGATGAGGTTTTTATCGGCAGCTGCATGGTGGATATTACCGACTTTAGAGTGGCCGCCGCCCTGCTGGAAGGGGAAAAGATCCCCCACCAGATGAAATTTTGGACCGTACCTCCAGATAGAGAGAGCAATGTTCAGTTAGGCAGAGAAGGAATTCTGGGGCGGTTGATGGAGGCGGGCGCTAACATCCATGTGCCGGGATGCTCCCTGTGCATGGGCAACCAGGCCCAGGTGGCTGATAATGCCAATACTTTCTCCACCAGCACCAGAAATTTTGATAACCGGATGGGAACCGGCGCACAGGTCTTTTTAGGCTCGGCTCATTTGGCTACCGTAATAGCCATCAAGGGGCAGATACCCACGTTGGATGAATATTTAGCTCTATACCAGGAAAAAGTTGCTCCCCGGCTGGAGGAGATCAACCGGCCGCTTGAATTTTAATTGTCTACCCATTATTTTTTTGGGAATGGACGCAAACCTGATACCAAGGAGAAAAAAATGAAAAAAGTATCAATTTTAGTTTTATGTTTGATTATGACTGCTTTCCTGGCCCATTGTGGCTCCAGTGACTCGAAGGACAACACTGATAACGGCGGTAGTAACATCACTGACCCGTCAACTTCACTAAGCGGAGCTGCCAAGGCATGTACCAGTTTGGATGACAGCCCTTTTAAAGATAGTTGCCTGAAAGATGCTATCTCCTGTTTTTTACCCTCTGGTTCCTGTGAATCTGTTTTTGACGTAAGCAAGATGAAAGCCACTGTAACCTGGGAATCTGGCGAAAAAATGGAGGTAAATGCCAAGAGCACTACCGATGTAAGCGGCACCGCCAAATCCAAGGGAGGGGAAAGTTGTTACACTTACAAAGTGGTTAATTACGATTCTAAAACCGGTGTTAACACCACCGAATTTACCAGCAAAGATAATAAAAAATTCGATCTCACCACCGACAAGGATGGTAACATGACTTTGAAATGCCCGGACGGCAAAGAAGAGAAATACACCAAAGCGGACTTGACCTGTACGCCTGGCGGTACCAAAGCCTGCACTTCCAAGACTACCGGTATACCAGATGTCGGCGATCTCACTGGCGGCGCAGGTGGCTCGTGTATTAAAGACAGCGATTGTTCCGGAGTAACTCCAAAGTGCTGCTACAAAGCGTGTACGCCCGCAGGTAGTTGTTAAGAACGAAAAGAATTCCCGGCATTTTAATGCCGGGTTGACTTCTTAAATACTTGAGGGTTCTAGTTGCTTTCCGGGCGGAGTGTTTCTGGTTTTACTTGGGAAGGAGTTTCCGATGAAAAAGAATGCCCTTATCATACTGGCCGCTTTTATGTTGGCACTGGTTTTAGCCTACTGCGGTTCCTCTGAAAGTAGTGGACCAGGCACCTCCGAAGGAAAGAACCAAACAGGTGGCACCAGTAAAGTTGGCGGCGGAGCCGATGTGGTAATAGGCGGTGGTGACAGCGATAAATCCGGTTCTGACGTGGAGGGTGGTTCAGGGCAGGAGGGCTCGATAGATACCGGTGATCAGGGCCAGGATAGCACCACTACCGGCAGCAGCACTACTACTAATCCTGGAGGTGGAGGTAGCCAAACCAAACCCTCTCTGAAAACGGTAACCGCTGGTTATCCTGCCTGTACTGATGTGGACCGGAGTACCTTTCGTGAAAGTTGCCTGGCTTTGGTGCTGTCCTGTTTTCAGCCGGCTGGCAGTTGCAGCCACACCTCTGGGTTCAGTTCAGAGACCATAACCTGGAAGTCTGGGGAGCGTCTTCAGTTGCAGGGTTCCTCAACCGGTGTGCAAGGAACAGCCCGGGGTAAAGACACAGCTTTATGCTTTAGTTTTTTGGAGCATCAACAGCAGGGTAGTTCACTCTTCTCTCAGACCACTGCAATAATCGAGTATATGCGGGGTAGTGGCAAGAAAACGGTGGTCAAGATCAACCGGGATGGCTCAGTTAATATAAAGTGCCCCACTGGCCCAGAAGAGTTTTATGCCGCGGGGAAGGTTGATTGTATGCCCGGCGGCTGGAAAGGCTGCAACTAAGAATTCGGATGCATCTTCACCAGCGTTGTTGCAGGGAATAAAATTGTCCTCGGCGTATTATCTTTAGTACCCCCTCTGCCCTTCGGGCATCTCCCCCTGGCAGGGGGAGTCTTCCTGCGGGAATTTTATTCCTGCGCCTACGCCGCAGGTGATCCCTTTAGGGAAGCAGGTGAAGCGCCTCCGGATTCTTCCCGTGTGAACCAAGTCACTACTTCTTGATCTCTGCTATTCCGGAACTGAGGACCTCTTTTTCTTCCTGGTTTATGGTTCTGAAACCGTAGATTAGGGTTCCATCTTTCTCATCCATAGGGTACCCCTGGGTAATTAATTCATCTTTGGGTCTGACAATACCGGAAAAGCGTAATTTCAAACGATGCAGTTTGGTGGGATCACCCTGTCCCGGGTGTTTGATCGCTGCCTGAGAACTAAAAGCCATGGTGCAGAGTCCTTGCAAAATGATACCTCCCAACCCCGCCTTCAAGGCTACTTCTGGGTTAATATGGATGGGATTGTTGTCACCTGATGCTTCAGCATAGCGGTAAGGTTGGTCTTCAGTCACTTTCATTGGTTCGTTGAAAATAAATTCAGGCAGAGCCGGCGCTGGTTTTTTCTCTTTTTTAGTTTTTGGTTTATCTCCGGGTTTCTTTTTGGCTCTGATAAAAAATGATGCGTTAGCATCAATAAAAAGGTTATCATTTTTATATAGAGATAATCTGGATATACACAACTGTCCCGAAGATTTATCGGCAATGGATATAATTTCACCCCTGGGCTCTAAGACATCACCTGGCCTAATGGGACTAAAAAAAGTCATATCCTGCTCCCCGTGCACCAGGCGCAGCATGTCGGCGTTAAGTTCCGGGTCGGTTATGATGTCGAACATTACCTCCACCAACAGTTTCATAGCAAACAGAGGAGGCGCCACTATTCCACCTTCCCGGTTGTCATCCAGATACCAGGGGTTTTGGTCGTTAGTTGCCAAAGCATATTTTTGCATCATTTCCCGGGTGGCTTCTATTGGCTTCCGGCCATATTTTTTGCCAATAACTTCTCTGTTTAAGCCTTCATCTTTTTCCGTCATGTTGTGTCTCCCGTAAAAATTGTTAATACTTTTATTGCCCCCCCCAATTTCATGTCCAATGTAATAGAATAGATAAAAAAGTAAAAGAAAAAAGTCTGCCTTGAGACATTACAGCCAGGTTGTAATTAAAATAAAAAAACTTTAGAGAAATGTGATGACTTCAGGAAGCAAAGTTTTATGTTTTTCAGGTAATAGCTTGAAGTAATAGTAATATAGTGTTATGTTCAATAGTTAATCAACCCGGCATTGAAATCCCGGGAATTCTTTTCATGATTAAATTTTGTTAGCAAATACCTGGGAAAAACGTGATTTCCCGGTTTTATCCATCAATTACCTGGGTAAAAAATATGAGTGAAGATATAAAAGATAAACTAATAGCGAAAACCAAACGACTTGAAAAAATGGCCGAGGCTGGCCATTCCTCTTTGACGGGTTTGGTGAATATGGCCAAGGCCATGTCTGAGGGTGATTATTATCGAGAGGCAAATGTCCATATGAGGGGTGAATTGGGCAAATTAGCAGATTATATCAACAAAACCAGGCAAAGTCTGCGGGTGCTGGATCCCACCATTAGGGAGAGTTCCCAACTTATTCCTCAGGCATCGATGCAACTATCCAGTATTACCGATGCCACGGAGAAGGCGGCCCATAAAATAATGTCCATTGCTGAGAAATTCATGGAGGATCGGGATATTATAGCCGAGGAGATTGAGAACCTCCGCAAAATTTATGACAATTATTTGGTGGATAAGGATACCGATTTTGTAGAAAATCTCCAGGTCATAGAAGATATTAACGAAGAGAATAGAGGTGAGTTGCTGGAGATACTTACCACACTTTCATTTCAGGATTTGACCGGACAAAAAATTAAAAAAATCGTCCAACTGGTGGATGAAATTGAAAATAAAATCTTGGAACTTCTGGTGATTTTCGGTATAGAGATGGATGAAAACCCGGAAGAAACTTTGGAAAAGAAACGGGAGATGTTGGATAAACTGCAGGAATCGAAAAGTAGTAGTGATGGTATCGGCCAGGGTTTTATCGACGACATTCTCGAAGGGCTTGGTGACGATGACGATGACGATGAGGATGATTAAAAATTGTGGAGCCGAAAAAACGAATTGGACAAATCCTTTTATCCAAACAATTAATTGACAAAAATCAGTTGCAAAGCGCTTTGGGTAGGCAAAAGCAATTCGGCGGCCGGCTGGCATCGCAGTGTCTTATTTTGGGATTTCTCAGCGAAGAGGAGTTGTTAGAAAGCCTGAGTCAACAGGTTGGTTGTCCGGCTATTATACTAAAAGAATCGGTTTTTTATCTGGATAATTTTAAAACCTTTCCTAAAAAGATAACCCAGCAATATTCAGTAGTTCCCTTTAAGGTAGATGACGAGTTTATCCACCTGGCCATGGTAGACCCACACAAGTTGAACATTATTGATGATCTTTCCTTTGTGTCAGGAAAAAAAATATGCCCCTATATAGCCTTGCAAATCAGTCTGAAAGATACCATTGAAAGTGCCTTTTTTAAAATGCAGACCGGAGATGATGAATATTTTATCGGTAGTGAGTCTAGCCGGGATGAGGATAAACGTGAATGTAGCCTGAAAATTATTCCTCTTTCTCAGAACATCAAAGAGGAGATAAAAGTTAGCAAGACGCCATCATCTATGGCAATTTCGGTTAAAGAGTTAGAGTATGACACACCCGGGTTGGCGGGGGAGAAAGATATTGAAAAGCCAGATGGGTTAAAAGTTGGGCAGAAGCGGACCAAACCGACTATTTTAGTAGTAGACGATGACAATGATATCAGAAACATTCTACGCCTAAAATTGGAAACCAGTAATTTTCATGTTACTGAAGCTGCTACCGGCCATGCTGGCCTGGAAGAGGTATCTAAACAAATACCCGATTTGATAGTTTTAGACGCCATGTTGCCTGGCCTGCATGGATTTGATGTTTGTCAGCGCCTTAAAAATAGCAAACAGTATGGCTATATTCCTATTATTATGATAACCGCTGCTTATAAAGGTTGGCGGTATGAGCAGGATATAAAGTCGGTTTACAAGGCGGATAGTTTCCTGGAGAAGCCTTTTAACCCCCAATTGCTTCTTCAAAAAATAAGAGAATTGATCAATGATTCCGAGAAGATTGAGGGGGAAAAAGATGTTCTGGGAGAAGATATTTACCAAAAAAGAGAACAATGCTTTAAGCAGGGACTCTATCATTATCAAAACCAGAATTTTGAAACCGCCATCGGTTTGTTTAAAAAAGGGTTGGATTGTGATCCCTTTGCAAATAAGTTCCATTTTTATCTGGCTAGCGCCTATATTAGGTTAAATGATTCCTACGGTGCTATTGCTGAGTTAGAAAAAACCATTGAACTGGCGCCCGACCATTTTTCCGCCTTAAACAATTTGGCTCTTCTCTATGAAAAAATGGGGTTTAAGAAAAAGAGTTTTGAGATGTGGGAAAGGGCGCTTGGCGTTTGTTCCGACCATGAAATAAAAACCAAGATAAAAGAGAAATTGATTAGGCAATTGTGATGCAAGATCCCTTCAACATTTTAGTGGTTGATGATGAAAAAAACATTTGCCGCACTTTGGCCATGATCCTGGAAGGAGAAGGTTATGGTGTCAGCACTGCCGGCAGTGCTGAGGATGGATTGAAACTATTGGCGGATAGTGACAGCGCCATAGACATGGTACTTTTAGATATCCGTTTACCTAAAATGGACGGGTTGGAGGCGCTAAAACATATTAAAAAGGATTTTCCCGATCTACCGGTGGTTATGATCTCTGGTCATGCATCCATCCAGGATGCAGTTCAGGCTACCCAACTAGGTGCATACGATTTTTTTGAAAAACCTCTGAACCGGGAACTGGTTCTTTTGGCAGTTCGCAATTGCCTGGATAAACTTAGGCTTGAGCGTAAAATGCACCATCTGATATATGAATCGGAACAGCGCTTTGAGATGATCGGCAAGAGTTTGTGCATGCAAGAGTTGTTTGATATTATAGCCAAGGTGGCGCCTTCCCAGGGAAGGGTGCTTATTACTGGTGAAAGCGGAACCGGCAAAGAGTTGGTGGCCAGGGCTATTCACCGTAATTCCACCAGAAAAGATGGACCCTTTGTCAAGGTCAACTGTGCGGCCATACCATCAGAGTTGATTGAGAGTGAACTTTTTGGCTATGAGAAGGGTGCCTTTTCCGGGGCAACCAAGAAAAAAATGGGACAGGTTGAATTGGCACACCAGGGAACTCTGTTTTTAGATGAGATCGCCGATATGAGTCTAAGCGCCCAGGCCAAGGTGTTACGGGTTTTGCAAACCAGCGAGATAACCAGAGTCGGAGGAGAAAGTTCACATCGGGTAGATATCCGTCTGATCGCAGCAACCAACAAAAATTTACAGGATGAGATAACCAAAGATAATTTTCGAGAAGATCTATATTTCCGTTTGAATGTAGTCCCGATTAACACCCCGCCTTTACGCCAGCATTTGGAAGATATCCCGGTGATGGCGGAAGAGTTTGTTAAGTTTTTCTGTCGAGAAAATGGCTACAAAATCAAACAGATGGACGACATAGTTTTAAATAAACTTCGCCAATGCACTTGGCCTGGTAATGTCCGGGAGTTAAAAAATGTAATTGAGCGGATGGTGATCTTAAGCGGGGAGAGTATTGGTCCTGAGGATCTACCCGCCGACCTGAACCGGAAAAGTATCCCCGGTTTGCAGCGCCTGGGGGGCACCCTGACTTTGCGGGAATTGCGGGAAGAGGTGGAAAAAGGCTATATCCAGGACAAACTGGAAGAGAATAAATGGAATATCAAACAAACTGCAGAAGTTTTAGGTATAGAGCGTACTAACCTGCATAAAAAAATCAATACATACTCTCTGAAAAGAGGGAATAATTTATAACTAGTGATCATTCAAGTAACACATACTATTTAATAGGGATGGGTAAAAATGAGTAGCAGATTTTTTGGTATCTATCTTTTAGAAAAAGGACTTATTACTTACGATGAACTGGAAGCCGCAATAAAATTTCAGCAAGAAACCAACCTGAGGTTGGGAGATTATGCCTTGAAAAAAGGGTTGATAACTAAAGAACAACTTGAGAAGATAACCATTGAGCAGCACTGTAAGGATATGTTCTTTGGCGAGTTGGCCGTAGAGATGAAGATCTTATCCCGGGAGCAGGTGCAACAATTGCTGAATCAGCAACAATATGATCACATATTTATCGGCGAAGCACTAATTAATACCGGTGCTATCGGTAAAGAGATGGTGGCAAAGGAGTTGCTTGAATTTAATGAAACCGAGAAGGAGTTTGAACCAGAAGTACGCAAACTCCCCAGCGCTCTAGAACATGCCGAAATTTTAGAAGTGATTTTTAATATCACTATTAAAATGTTTTTACGCTTGTTAAACTTACCTGCCAAATTGCACAGTTGGTATCTGTTTTGCGACCAGGTGGAACCTTCTTTTCTGGCAGTTTCCCTGGGGTTTGAAGGCGAATTTCAAGGGCAGTATATTGTCAATACCAATAAACAAATTTTAAATCACGCTTGTAACTACTGCTTTTCTGATGAGGGGCTGCCGGAAGGGTTGACTGAAAATGATGTAATGGCTGAAATTATTAACATCATTTGCGGTAATATTGCTGCCAGTCTTTCGGACAACGGTATCTATTCTGAGATTGGTATACCGGAGATGTTCGAAAACAGCCACGGTCCTATCCAACTACCAAAGGATATGCAAAACCTCCTTTTTAAGGTGGAAACTCCCCTGGGAATTGTTGACGTGGCGCTTTCCTTTAAAGTGACGAAGAAAGAGTAAGCCCTTCTGCAGCGACGAAGTGAATTATCGGATGGAAACTATCTCCTCCTCAGAGATCAGTAGAAATTTTGCGGCTAATAACTGTCTGGCCACAAAACCAGGCCGAGGTTGTACTCCGTGGCTGAATACACTGAATTTTACCCCGCAAGAGGGACTTTTTTCCTTAAAGATTACCAGGTCCACCTGGTTCTGCTTGGCGAATAAAAGGCATTGGTGAGCGCTTTTTTCCATCTGTTTTGTCCAGTTACGGCCATTTTTATCTAATATCTCGATAGTTTTATTGTTGGCAACATGCTGCCTGATTGGCGGCCGCGGCACGCCCATGCCGGCTTGCTGTTCCGGGCAAAAAAGCAGATATGGTTTTTGGTATTTGGCCAGTAAATCCATTACCGGGTGGTTCAGTTTCTCTTTTCCGTCATAACGGCAGGCTTCTCCTGCCAAACAGGCGCTTATCATACAGGGGAAAGGGGTTTTCAATTTTGTTTCCAATAGATCAGGAGTAAGCATTTTATTCAAGCGGCCGAATTTGTAAATTATCGAAATATAGGTGGCTTTTCCAATTACAAAAAGCGAAGCGGTTGTGATCTGGTCCAAAAAGAGGTTGCGAGTCGTGGTAATCCATGAACAACTGGTTGTCTATCCACCACTTGATACTGCCCCCTTTTTTTATCACTTTCATCTGGTAGGTGCGGTTTATTTCCACCTTTTTCTCCCGTTTCTCCTTCCGGTCAGAGCCATGTTCATCCATCCGGCTGATGATGGAGATGCTGTTTTCCCAACCGCCAAAAATAAAAGAATACCCGCTGTCAAAGTCACGGCCGTTGCCAAAGATAAGAAATTTGATATCTCCGGACATACTCTCTGAGCGGGCATCCATGGTGATCATCACCGGGTCGGGTAATTCAGCATTGAGCCAGAGACAGTTGTTGGTGGCGCTGGGAGAGAATATTTGCCCCTTTTCTATCCACCAGTTTTGCACGGCCGAGTACCAGTGGTCTCCCAGTTTGTCCCGGTTAAAATTATCAGCAAAAGGTATGGCCGTCATTTTACCCCGATCTTTACAACTGAAACAAAAAAACGATAAAAACAGAGCCACAGCCACAGCTATTATGGATCTGTGGTGGCTCGAATTTCCCAAAATATACATCTGATTCTCCAGTAAAACCGTCTTAAGGGCTCACCAAGGCGTCAAATCTGGGACCGAAAAATATGATTTACAATATGTTACAATTAACCCAATTTGTGCGAACTAATTTTTGAGCAAGCCCTAAATTAGGATAAGGGTTATTTTCTCAGATAATTTAGCATGGTTTGCTCAATTATTTAAGATATTTTTGGAAAATTACCCCTTATCGAAATCCTCTCTCTGGTTTCACCTTGACTTTTATTTGTTGTTTTTTCCACTTGACCGGAAATTCTATTACGATAAAATAGATTCAAAGGTGGTTTGAAGACTTTTTGTTCTGATTTAAGAATAATTTTTATTGCAGGACAAAGGGGAAGATTCCCCCTGTCAGGGGGAAATGTCCGAAGGACAAAGTGGTTAAAAGAGGGTTACCCCGCGGAGAGGGAGTTAGCGCAATGATTATAGGCCTCTCCGCCGGGTAATCCTGGGGCCATTAAAGGTGTTTAGCAGGTTTACCAGAGATTTGAGCCGCAACTTGAATTTTAACAAGAGTCGAAACGGAAAAGGAACGCGAATTTCAGTATGAATTTGAACTTGAGCTACCGGTATAACCGGATAAGTAACAGGAGTAACAGCGTGAGGTACAACAGGAATTTCAGCGTGAACAACAGTAGGAACGTCAACTTCAACATCTATTTTAATCTCTAATATTTAGCCATAATCCTCCAATGGGAAAGTGAAAGTTTTTACTAACCTTGGTTTCATTTTCAACTAATAATATATGCAACAGACATGCCAGTTTTCAACAAATTTTCTGAAAATTTAATTATCCTTTAATGTCGAATAGTTACCTGGCGGAGTGTTTTTCTGATATAAAATTTAAAAGTTGTATCTCAGGCCAGGTAGGAAAATTTTGACACCTGCATGAGGAAAAATTGACCCTGTTGTCAGGTTTCTGGAGAAATTATTGTCTCTGTCCAGATATATCTATTATTTTTTACTGTTTTATACCTTTATCTCATGCAATTGGCATACTGGTAACATCAATGATCGCTGTGATCCTGAGGAGTTTTCTCTCAAGGCCTTAACTAAGGGAGTTTGTCGGGGAGAAAAAGCGATTTGCTCTGCCGAAGGCCAATGGCATCTACCAAATTTTTCTGATTTACCTGGATATGAAAAAGAGGAAAGGTTATGCGATGGTCTCGATAATGACTGCGATGGCATAACTGACGAAGAGTGTAATTGCCTTTCTGGAAAGCGGGAAAATTGTGGGATAGCTATCGGTCAATGCCAGGTCGGAGAGAGAGTCTGTTCTGTCCAGGGGATATGGGGTGACTGTCTGGGCAACATCGGACCGGTAGCGGAATTGGTGGACAAACTCGACAACGACTGCGATGGAGAAACTGACGAAGGCAGGTTTGTTTTCATCAGTGCTGGTTCGGGGCATGCCTGTGCTATAAAGGATGATGCCTCTCTTTGGTGTTGGGGAAAGAATGACCACGGTCAGTTGGGCAATGGTGATAATGACCAAAGGTTGCAGCCTCACCAGGTTGGAACAATCTTGGGATGGCAACAGGTAAGCAGCGGTGGTATGCATACCTGCGCAATACACATCAATGGTTCCCTTTGGTGCTGGGGAAAAAATTATCATGGCCAACTGGGTAGTGGTGATAAAAAAAACTATTGGCAACCGGTGCATATTGGAAAAGAGCACCTTTGGCGTAAAGTATCAGCGGGAGAGATGCACACCTGTGCCATTAACACTCATGGTTCTTTATGGTGCTGGGGCAACAACCTTCACGGTCAAAATGGTCAGGGGGATGGCGGATCCGGTAACAACAATATTCAATCCCGGAGCGAACCAGTACTGGTGAGGGATAATCTTAAAGAGGGAAGATTAACTACAGGCGATAATCATGTTTGTATAATTGTCCAGGATGGCTCTCTATGGTGTTGGGGCAACAATCTTAATGGTCAGGTGGACGGCAGTCCCGGTCAGGATAGATTGCTGGCAGTAAATATTGCGCCGGGTACAAAATGGCAAAGGGTGGCAGCAGGTTCTAAGCATACCTGTGCCATTGACACCGATAGTTCAGCCTGGTGTTGGGGGGATAACCAAGTTGGACAATTGGGCACTGGAGATAAAATTCTCTATAAAGGATATCAAAAAGTGGCTCGAACTGGTAAGTGGCATACCATTTCAACCGGCGTCAATCATACTTGTGCTATAGATGAAAATTTGCGCCTTTGGTGTTGGGGCGACAATTATTATAACCAGACCGGTGTTGGAGATGAAAGTGGGACCCAAATATTTAATCAGGTGGATAAACTCTATCTGTGTTTGCAAGTAAGCTTGGGGAAAAATTTTTCTTGTGCTATAAAAAAAGATAATTCCCTTTGGTGTTGGGGAAATAATCGTTATGGACAACTAGGGATAGGTAGCACAGAGGAAAGTATAAACCTGCAAAGAGTGAAAGATTAAAATATAATATGATTGATAGTGCAGAAAAAAAACAGATAAATTCTCTTCAATCGGAAAATCGGCATCTAAAAGAAACTATTAATGTTATACGGGAAGAGTTGGAGAAAAAAGATCAGGAAAAACTTTTATCAAATCAAAGAGCGTTTCATGATGCCAGAGAAGAAGTTGAACAGTTAAAGAAAACAACAATGGCTTTGCGGGACGAGTTGGAGAAAAAAGATCAGGAGAATCTTTTATCAATCCAAAAAGTATCTCATGACGCCAGCGAAGAGATAAAGCAGTTAAAGAAAACAGCAATGGCTTTGCGGGACGAACTGGAAAATAATCGAGTAGTTTATGAAGAAGATATCGATACTGCTAGGCGTCAGGCGCGAATAGAGATAAAGGAACTTCAAAAAACTATAGGAATTTTACGGGATAAACTGGAAGGTTAATTATGGCAGACAAAATCCCCCAACAAATAAAAAGTCATGAGGCCAAGGCCGCCATGGCCGATATGGTTCTAAAATTGAAAAAAGCAGAAATGCTGTTAAGTGTGTCTAAAACCATGGCCCTCTTTGATAATCTCGATGAGATGCTGGAGAAATTATTGGAGTTGACCACCAGTGAAGTTAATGCGGAGCGGGGGACAATTTTTCTAAATGACTCTGAAACCAATGAACTCTTTTCTATAGTTGCTCATGGAGTAAAAAAACGGGAAATCAGACTCATGAATACTTCCGGTGTAGCGGGCCATGTTTTTACCACTGGAAAAGGGTTAATTGTTCAGGATGCTCATGCCAATGAATTTTTCGATCGAACCGTTGATGAAAAAACCGGTTTTGTTACCAAAAACATCCTCTGCACTCCTATTCGCACAGTAAAAGGTGAAATTATTGGCGTAGCCCAGTCCTTGAATAAAAAAGATGGCCAATTTACCCCTCTGGATTTGGAAATACTGGATGCCATGACTACCCAGGCGGCTATTGCCCTGCAAAGTACACAAATGGTTGAAGAAATGCGCAAAACTCATCTGCAAGGGATGGAGTTTTTTGATGTGGTTTCTGATGTAATCTCAGAAATTGACCTGAGTACTATTTTAAATAAGGTTATGTCTGAAGCTACCAGAATGTTAAACGCCGAGCGCTCCACCCTATTTTTAAATGATGAAAAAACCAATGAACTTTATATTTATGTGGGGGAAGGGATAGGCGCATCTCAGATTAGATTTCCCAATCACATGGGCATTGCCGGCCGTGTTTTTACTTCTGGGGAGACCATAAATATCCCCCATGCCTATGCTGATTTACGTTTTAATCCGGTGTTTGACAAGCAAACCGGTTATTTTACCCGCTCCATGTTGTGTGTGCCGGTGGTGAATAAAAATGGCAAAACCCTTGGCGTTACGCAAACTTTAAACAGGCGTGGTGGTGTATTTACTTCTGAAGATGAATCCCGGCTGAGAGCATTTACTGCCCAGGTGTCTATCGCCCTTGAAAATGCCCAACTTTTTGACCAGGTGCAAAATATAAAAAATTACAATGAAGCCATGTTGGAAAGTATGTCCAATGGGGTGCTGACCTTAAATGAAGATCACCAAATTGTAACCTGCAATGCAGCCGGGATGCGGATTGTAAATCTGAGTTTAGAGGAGATTATTGGCAAACAGGGCCAGGAATTTTTTATGGGTGAAAACGCCTGGATTGTTGACAAAATAAAACGGGTAGAGGAGAGCCAAGAGTCAGATATTACCATGGACGCAGAGTTGAAATTCAACGAGGTTAAACGCTCTGTCAATGTTACAGTATTGCCTCTGCTGAGTGTGGAGAAAAAAGGTTTGGGCTCCATGATCATGATCGAGGATATCAGCGAGGAGAAGAGAGTAAAATCCACTATGTCCCGTTATATGGATGCAGAATTGGCGGATCAAATCCTAAAGGGTGGCGTGGATATTTTGGGAGGTAAAAGTGAGGTTGCCACGGTGCTTTTTTCCGATATCAGGGGATTTACCACTTTAACCGAAGAGTTGGGCGCCCAGGAAACAGTTTCTCTGCTGAATGAATATTTTACCATTATGGTGGAATGTATTCAACGCGAGGGAGGGATGCTGGATAAGTTTATTGGTGATGCAATAATGGCCGCTTTTGGTATGCCTATTGCCCACGAAGATGATGAAGACCGGGCCATGCGAGCCAGCATATCTATGATGAATGAATTAAATGACTGGAATAACAAGCGCAAAGCAGCAGGAAAAAAATTTATTGATATTGGTATTGGTTTGAATACCGATATGGTGGTATCGGGTAATATCGGTTCACCTAAACGGATGGATTACACTTTAATCGGCGATGGGGTCAATTTGGCAGCCAGGCTTGAAAGTGCCTGCAAAACTTATTCGACCAAAATTTTAATCAGTGAATATACTTTTAGCAAATTGAAAGGAACCTATCGGATTCGTAACGTAGATCGGGTAATTGTGAAAGGGAAAACCGAACCGGTAAATATCTATGAAGTTTTGGATTATCATACCACTGAAACTTTCCCCAACATGATGGATGTGGTCAATCAATTTGAAAACGGACTCGACTGGTACCGCCAAAGTGAATGGAGCAAAGCGGTCAAGGCTTTTAAACATTCCTTGAAATTAAATCCCCAGGATAAACTTCCGCAAATCTATATAGACCGCTGCAAATATATGAAGAAACATCCGCCAGGTAATGGTTGGGATGGCGTCTGGACCATGAAAACCAAGTAAAAATCCGGATGCATCTCGGCTAACGTTGTTGCAGAATATAAAATTATCCTCGACGTATAAGAACATACGCCTGCGGGAATTTTATATTCTGCGCCTAGTTATCCGAGCGCCTCCGAATTTTTACACTCTAATACGCTTTTTGTCTGTCACCCGGATTCCCAAATTATCCTTCCCACGGGGATGACCTTTGGCCTCGACGTATTATTCTTAGTACCCCCTCTGCCCTTCGCAGCAATTTTTGTGATTACCGGCCGAAGGCCAAAAATAGGATTCCCATGTCTCGCTTGACCCGTATCCGGATGAATTTACTATCAGCAACAACTTTCATACTCCGGTTAAATTGGGGCAAATCAACGATTTGAACACCGTTGATCTCCAGGATTATATCTTTGGGCCTCAAGCCCGCCTCAAATGCCGTAGAGGTATCATCAATGTCGGTTACTACCACCCCTTTTTCATCTTCAAATCCCATCTTTCTGGCCAATTGAGGGGTTAACTGGGTAACGCTAAAACCCAGGTCAACATCGGTCTCCTTTTGCTCCAGGGATGCCTTGCGCCGATCTTCCGGCATTTTCCCTAATTTTATTTGGAGAGTTATTTCTTTGCTATTCCTAATTACCGTTATCCTCACTGTTTTTCCCTCCCCGGCAGTGGAAGCCAGCCAGGGAACATCAGAATGATTGTTTATCTTGTGATTATTGAAATTTATAATAATGTCTCCCGACTTTAGCCCTCCTTTGGCAGCCGGACCGTTTTTTACCACATTTGATATCAGGGCTCCCCGTGGTTTATCCAGGTTGAAGGATTTGGCTAATTCCGGGGTAACTTGCTGGATTTGGATACCGAGCCAACTTCTGGTTATTTTACCTTTATCTTTAAGTTGGGGTAAAATAGTTTTGGCCATGTCTATGGGGATGGCAAAGCCGATTCCCTGACCCACTGCGCTGATGGCAGTATTGATACCGATAACATCCCCATTAATATTGAGCAGAGGCCCTCCGGAATTGCCGGGATTAATGGATGCATCGGTTTGGATAAAGTCGTAATAGCCCTGTCGACCGGAGGGATTAATCTCTTTCCGTCCTTTTGCGCTAACAATACCGGCAGTAACCGTGTGATCCAGGCCAAAGGGATTACCTATAGCCACCACCCATTCCCCGATTTTTAGCCGGCCGGAATTACCGAATTTAATGGCGGGTAAACTTTTCCTGGCCCCTAATTCTATTTTAATAAGGGCAATGTCGGTTTTAGCGTCAGCACCCACCACCCGGGCCGGGTAATCTTTGTTATCTTGAGCCAGTTTGACTTTTATTTCAGTGGCGTTTTCAATTACATGGTTGTTGGTGACAATGTAACCATCTCCATTGATGATGAAGCCGGTTCCCAAACCTTTATTCTTGAATTCTCGGGGCCTATTGAAAAAGGGTTTGAAAAATTCCCAGAAATCATCCTGTTGACCGAAGGGACCGCGCTGGGAAAAGGGGCCAAAAAACTGATTTCCCCCTCGGTGTTGGATCGTCTGGGTGGTCTGGATGTTAACCACAGCGTGGGAAACTTTTTCCACGATTTTGACTATATTGGGCAGCATATCCTGGCGTTGATAGATCTTTTGAACCTGGTTTTTGCTGTCCTTCCAGAGAGTTGTTTTGGCTTTATTCTGTTTGTCCTTATACCAACCGCCTGAAATTATTGCCACCGCCAGAGTAATCAATAAAAGTGGCAATAGTCTGTAGGAACTATTTTTATCAGGTCTAATCATTAATTTATCCTCCACGGTAGTTATGTCTAGTGTCCGCCTTGTTCATAAAATAAAACATCCTGGAGCGGTTTTTTATTCCCTATTTTGTTGCCGCCCGGAAATCCACTTCTATTTTGTGTGCTGTTGGATCAGTTTTTCCAGGGCCTTTCGATCTTCATCCATTATGTCAGGATGGTTTTCACCAATCTCTTCAATAGTCTGTCCGCTTTTTTCCTTGACTTTTAACACTATCTGTTTGGCGTCTTTTTTTAATTTCTGAATTTTCTTTATCCCTTTCGTTTTAAGGGTATCACTGTATTCTTTGGTTTTATCTTTAATAAATATATATTTTTCTTTTAAATGCTCCTGGATGCCCTCTTTTATCTCTTTGGGTTTTTGGCTTACTGTTTCCGGGTTAAATGTTTGCCTTACATGTTGACAAAGGGGTTTGCCATCCAGGGTGACGGTACAAAAAATGTAGACAATAATTAACATTACCGCGAGGTAAAAAATCATCTTGATTAGAGAGATCATCCTTTGCTCCAATTGATCGAGGTAATAGATTTCAGGGTTTCAGACATGGAATAACGGGGGTGAAAATCTAAGATCGTCTTTGCTCTGTTGCCGTCCACGGTGCAGCCGTAACGGATATGATCCAACTCCGGCACCGGGAAGGAGGTCAATTTCCAGCGCCACATCATCCGTAAAAGAGAAACAGCCAAAGGATAAGGGATGGGTATATTGACTTTATTCAAGTGGGAGATAATAGCGCTTAATGGGGCTTCACCGGCGCCAACCAGGTTGAATACCCCTTTTACCCCCTTTTTTAGGCAGAGGGCCAGGGCTCTGATCACATCATCTTCATGGATTAGTTGCAGGAGAGGGTCGAATCCCAGTAGAGAGGGGATGGCGGGTAGGCGAAGATAAATGGTCAGGGCGTTCTCTATGGAGGAGCCCACAATATGAACCGGCCTGAGAATGCAGGTGTCCATATAGAGGTTTTTCCAAAAGAAGGATTGTACCAGCATGTCCAGTTCTATCAGGTCGCCGATATCGTGAAAAGAAGCACCAGCCATCAGAGGGGCTTCTTCGGTGATAAAATTGTCATTTGCGGGAGCCGGTCCGTAGACATTGGCAGAGCTTAAGAAAACAAACTTGGGCACCTGGTATTTTGAGCAGTATTCCAGCAGTTTCATGGTGCCTTTAATATTAAAGGAAAATTTTTCTTCAGACCGGCTCCTGGGATTGTGTATAACTCCCATGTGAAATACTGCTTTTATCGGGGTGGTGCGAAAAATATTTTCACATTTTTTTCGGCGGATATCTAGTTGGTAAAATTCAACATCTCTGGGCTTGTTTGGAAAAGGTCGCCTATCAATGCCGATCACCTTTTCTCCCTGGTGGAGGTACCTGGTCAACAGTTTTCCAAGTTCGCCGGCGCAGCCAGTAATTATGATACCACTTTTAGTCATTTATCACCTGTAAGGCTTACCAAAAAATTCTTTTTCGCTTTCTCAACCCCTTTTGTATCATTCTATTGATAGTTGTTTTTACCCGGTCTACTTTTATGGATATTTCAGCGTCTTCTTCGTTGGCATCGCCTTCAAAATAGAGAGGTTCGCCAAAATAGATGTGGTATTTGGTAGGATAAGGTATTGCCCCCATAGGAAATAACCAGGGAAATGTAGGTGTTAATGGAAAGGCGGGAATATTGAGCAGCCTGGCCAGAGATTTGACATTATAGATTTGGGGCGCCTGCTCTTCGGCTCCAATTACGCAAACCGGGACAATAGGCGTATTAGTGGCCAGAGCCAGCCGCATAAAACCGTAACCAAAGGATTGTAATTGGTAGCGTTGGGAAAATTTTTTACAGATCCCCTTAACCCCTTCAGGGAATACCAAAATAGCCTCTTCCTGTTTCAGCAATCGGCGACAATTTTCCGGAGTTCCTACAATTTGGCCGCAACGGCTCATAAAAATTGAGATAAAAGGCAAGGTTGGCACCCATTTTTCTATCATGCTGCGGACAATTCTGGGCGGTTTAGATTCCAGCAACACGGCGGCGGAGATCATCATTGCATCCACGGGAATCTGCCCGGAATGGTTTGATATTAACAACACCCTCTGGTCAGAGATGTTATGGCTGCCATAAACCTGGCAGCGAAAGTAATTTTTATATAAAAAAATAATTGGTAAAGCCACATTCTTGATAAACTGAGGGTCCATACCAAAAGGGTCATACCCAAACTCATTTTTTTGGGCTGGCACCCTATCTAGTAATTTTTCCAGATCAGTGTCAATTTGACGGTTGATCCAATTGGCGCTTAAGCCAGATAATTTTTGTGATAATTTGATCATAACTCCTTCGATATTAAAAGATTATTCTCATTTAATCAAGAAAAAGGATGCTGTCATCTTTTGACAAGGAACTATCTTTATGTTAGAAAATAGGATTGGATAAGTTTGCCACCTATTATCTACCAGAAGTGGGTCTCCGGGCAGTAACGATATTAAAAAGGAAAATACAGTGTCTAATCTGGGCGAGTTATTGGTGCGTGAAAATATGATCACGCCGGAGCAGTTGGAACTGGCGTATAACGAAAGCAAGAAGACAGGTGGAAGGCTCGGTCATAACCTGTCAAAACTGGGTTATGTAGAAGAGGATGAGTTGACCGAGTTTATGAGTAAAAAATACAATGTTTCCCAAATAGATATTTCTCAATACGATATTGACGAAGAAACATTGAAATTGGTACCGGCTCCCCTGGTTGAAAAATATGGTTGTCTGCCCATTAAGCGGATTGGCAGTACTTTGATCTTGGCTATGAGTGACCCTTCCAACATCAATGCCATTGATGATGTCAAGTTTCATACTGGGTTGGAAGTGGAGATGGTTATTGCCAAGGAGTCGTTGATTAAAAAAATTATCGGCCGCCATTACGAGTCCAAGATATCATATGACCAGGTACTGGAAGATCTGGATGAAGCCGGTAAAAAGGATAGACTGGATGATAGTAAAAAAGAGGATATCATTGTGGTGGACGAGGAGGCGTTGGAAGATGCGCCGGTTATCAGGCTGGTCAACCTGATCCTCATGGATGCTATCAAAAAAGGAGCCTCTGATATTCATATAGAACCCTATGAAAAAAGTTACCGGGTCCGGACACGAATAGATGGCGTTCTGTACGATGTTATGCAGCCGCCGCTAAAATTTAAAGATGCTATCTCTTCTCGCATTAAAATTATGAGTTATCTGGACATAGCGGAGAGGCGACTTCCCCAGGACGGTCGTATCAAGATAAAAACCTCTCGCAATAAGGAGATGGAATTTAGGGTTTCGGTCTTGCCTACAGTATTTGGTGAGAAGATAGTTTTACGCCTCCTGGATAAATCTGCTCTGCAGGTTGATATGACCAAACTGGGCTTTGATATAGAGTCCCTGGAGGGATTTCAAAAAAACATCCATAAACCCT
>CAZTWC010000010.1:25721-30402 GCA_964617105.1 uncultured Myxococcia bacterium | reverse complement strand
TTGGGCTTTTTTGAAAGCGTGGATATTATCACTGAACCAGGTTCATCCCCAGACAAAATTATAGCCCTGGTCAAGGTTAAAGAACGCTCGACCGGCGCCTTTCAGATCGGGTTTGGTTTCAGTTCAGTGGAAAATATCATCGGACAGGCGCAGATATCCCAGCACAATTTGCTGGGCAGAGGGCAAACCTTGAGTTTGACCGCTCAAATAAGTAACTTGCGCCAATTTTTCGATTTGCACTTTACTGAACCATACCTACTTGACACCGATTGGTCATTTACCATGGATCTTTTTAATATTATGCACGTTTATGAAGACTACGTGCGTAATAGCCTGGGCGGCTCTTTTGGTTTCGGCTACCCTTTTTGGGATGACTGGCGAATATACCTGACTTATACCATCGAAGAGATATCTGTGGAAACTGGTAAATATGGCCGCTCCGGTCGAAGAATCAAAAATCTCTTTACTGATGGCAAAACTTCATCCTTAACCGGCAGTCTTAGCTGGGACACCAGGGACAACCGGCTTTTCCCCTCCCGTGGTCATCATTATATCCTGTCCATGGAATGGGCTGATAACATATTAGGCAGTGAAAATATTTTTACCAGAATGAACTGTATTAGCCGCTGGTATATTCCCCTGGTGTGGAAATTTGTCTTTAAAGTAAATTCTCAGTTTGGCTATATATTTAGTGATGATAACTTGGGAATTCCGATTTTTGAACGTTTTGTTGCAGGTGGTATTGGGTTGACTACTAACTTACGTGGTTATTATCTCCGCTCTATCAGTCCCACCATGCCATCACCAAATAACGGCTATGATGTCTATTCCAGAATTTCACCTTTTAAAAAGGGGGGGAACAAGGAGTTAATCTTCAACTTTGAAATTGAATTTCCCATTTTTGAAAAAGTAGGAATCCGGGGAGTTTTATTTTTTGATGCCGGCAATGTGTATGACGAAGATGAAAACCTATTTTATTTAGGTGAAAAGACATTACCTGCTCACCTACGGCAAGACTTTAACTGGGATCCACACCAGGAATTGCCTTTGGGACTTTTTCTTAGCGCAGGTTTTGGATTCCGCTGGTTTTCTCCCATTGGTCCATTGCGGTTTGAATGGGGTATACCTTTGACACCACGTCCCAGTGACCAAAATATGTTATTTGAATTTACTATTGGTAATTCCTTTTAACCTAAAATCAGCGACTAACGTGAGGCAGTTGCTGGTTTTTAATTTGATGAAGTTAATTTTCTTATAGGCACTTAGAGTAATAGAGGAGTAAATATGTTTAAAATTATCAAACCCTTATTTGCCATTTGTTTAATTTGTTTATTAAGTGTTCCTGCCTGGGCCGGCAAAATAAAGATCGGTTATGTCGACCTGCAAAGGGCAGTGAGAGAAACCAATGAAGGAAAAAAAATACTCACGGACCTGAAAACCGAGTTTCAAAGAAAACAGGGCCAACTGGACATAAAACGGAAAGAATTGGAAAAAATGAAACAAGAGTTGGACAAACAGAGCCTGATGATGACTGAGGCCAACAAAAAAGATAAAGAGCGGGAATTGCTAAAAAAACTCAAAGAATGGCAAACCCTTGGCATGACTCTGCAGAAAGATTTGGACAGACGACAGTCAATGGCTTTGCAAGGGATATTGAGAAAAATGCAACTACTCCTGCATAAAATCGGTCAAAAAGGAAAATATTCCCTGCTGTTAATAAAAGAGAGTGTTTTATATGCCCCTGGTCATTTCGATTTAACCAACCAGGTGATAAGAGAATATAATGAAAAGTATCCTCCTAAAACCCAAAAAGGGAAAAAACGCAAGGTTAAGGGTGGGAAGAAAAGATAGTCCCTCTATACAGCCGGAAGATACTCCGGGCTTGCGCCGCCGCTACACTGATCCGCCTGTGCCCCTGGAGATATTAGCCCAACTGATAGAGGGCAATATTACCGGTCATCAAAACAAAGAGATCAGCAGCTGTAAAAGTCTGGAGGATGCCCAGGGAGAGCAAATAGCCCTTTTTAACCATAAAAACTACTTGCCCGCTCTGAACTACACAGAGGCTGGAGTAATAATAACTTCAGAATCTCTTTTCCTTTCTTTGCCTGATCCTTTAAAGGAAAAAACTTTCCTGTTGGTTGATGACCCAGGTCAGGCAATGGCGACCATTGCCTGCTATCTCCATCCCCTAATCTACCCTTCTGAGCAATCAATCCATCCCAGTGCTGTGATTGAAGAGAGTGCTCAAATAGGAGATAAAGTGGTGGTAATGGCGCATGTGTATATTGGTGCCAGAGCCACTATTGGTGACGGTTCGGTGCTGTTTCCCTCATGCTATCTTGGCCCGGATGTCATATTGGGAAGAAAGTGTATACTGCAACCCCAGGTGGTGGTATTGGATGATTGCCGATTGGGGGACAAGGTGTATATAAATGCGGGAACGATTATTGGCAGCCAGGGGTTTGGCTTCCACCAAACCGGCAATGTTTTTGATAAAATACCGCAAATTGGCAGAGTCACCATTGGTAGCGAAGTGGAAATAGGTGCTAATTGTGCAATTGACCGGGCCACTTACAGCACCACCTTCATAGACAACGGCTGCAAGTTGGATAATCTGATCCAGGTGGGTCACAACGTTTCTATTGGTAATAATTGTGCTATTGCTGCCCAATCAGGCATGGCTGGCAGTGTCACCATTGGACCAGGCACTATAATCGGTGGGCAGGCTGGGATTGCAGACCACCTTGAGATCGGCTCACAATCTACTCTGGCTGGCCGGGCGGGTGTAACCAGAAATCTGGCCGGGAAAGAGGTTTATGCAGGCTTTCCAGCGATTCCTCATTCCCGATGGATTAGACAAAAAGCCCAATTAAACCAAATAGATAAACTGTCTGCCCGAGTAAAGAAGTTGGAACAAAAAATAGATGACTTAAATGGCCAAAAAACTCAGGACCAAGAGCCTGGACAAAATTTATTATAATGAAAAATTTCCTGAAAATATTGGACGCTCTGCCCCATCGTTACCCTTTTTTAATGGTTGATAAAGTTTTGGAGATTGTTCAGGGAGAATCTATCAAGACCCAAAAATGCGTTTCCATTAATGAACCCCATTTCCAAGGGCACTTTCCCGACCTGCCGGTAATGCCTGGAATCTTGTTAGTTGAGGCCATGGCCCAATCAGGAGCTATTTTGGCTTATGAAAGTAATAAATTTGATCTTAAGACAAAATGCCTGTATATTACTTCTATTCAAAATGCCAAATTTATCTCTCCGGTATATCCCGGGGATGTGTTGAACATAGAAGTTGTAAATCAGTTGCACCGAAGAAATATCTGGAAGCAAAAAGGTAAATGCGTGGTTATAAACAGCCAAAACACTTGTGCTGAGGCTGAATTTTCAGCAGTTTTGCTACCTAAACACCAGGAGTTATAAAGCAATGGACGGAAAAATTAAAAGATTTTACCAACCTTTCACCAGCACAGAAGCGGTCAATCTTCAAGGTAACGTTGACGGCCGAATCCACCATACCGCTGAAATTGCACCTGGTGCTCAAATAGACCGCACCGCTGAAATCGGGGCATATGCTTTTGTGGGGGAAAACGTAACCATTGGACCCGGCAATATTATTGAACATCATGCCATAGTTGAAAAAAATACCATCTTACAAAACAACAACCACATCTTTCCCTATGCAGTAATCGGTTCTGACCCGCAGGATAAAAATTTTACCGGCCGCGATACTTTCCTGCATATCGGCAGCGGTAATATTATCAGAGAATTTTGCACCATCAACCGGGGGGCCAAATCAGATGATGGACGGACATCTATGGGAGATAACAATTACCTGATGGCCAATACCCATGTTGGTCATGACTGCCGTCTGGGTAACCAGATAATCATGGCCAACCACTCCACTTTGGCAGGCCACGTAGAGGTGCAGGACCATGTTAATTTAAGCGGTTTTACCGCTATTCACCAATACGTTCGCCTGGGCACCTACTCTTTTATCGCCGCCTCAGCCATGGTATCACAGGACGTCCCACCTTATTGCACCGCTGGAGGAGACCGGGCCCGGCTCTACGGAATAAATATGACCGGTCTTATGCGACACCACTTTTCTAAAAACACCATAAAACAACTAAAGATTGCCTATCGGTCTTTCTTCTATTCTAACCTACCTCTCATAGAAGCCCGTGAAATAGTTTCTAACAATCCGGATCTTGACTGTCTTGAAATTGAAATAATGCAACATTTTGTGAAAAATAGTCAGAGGGGTATCTGTGGACGAGAAGAAGGTTGTATTCAAACTAATTAGATAATTAGACAGTAAGAATGCAGAGGCGCTTCCGCTTCATTAGCGGGATAAAGGCCCGGCGCACCCGAGCCCCTCAAATTATCCCTGTAGTAATGAGAGCGCAATCTGAGGCGAAGAATTGGCCTGGGCTAAAACTGATACACCGGCTTGGATCAGTATCTGACTACGCGTTAAGTTTGCCGTTTCATTGGCTATATTTACATCCCTGATTCGAGAATTGGCTGCAGTTAAGTTTTCCGATGAAGAGGCCAAGTTGACGATGGTGGAGTTTAGCCTGTTCTGCATAGCACCGAGTTTGGCTCTGGTAGATGATATATCGGAAATCGCTTTATCAATAATGTCCAAAGAACCTCTTGAGGTAGT
>CAZTWC010000010.1:0-25707 GCA_964617105.1 uncultured Myxococcia bacterium | reverse complement strand
GACTGTTTCCATCACCGGAATCACCTATACTGCCTGTGCCTACGTTGGCAATGGTGAGTGATATTCGGTCATTAGTATTATCTTCCAGCCCAATCTGAAACTCGATAGCTGAAGCAGAAAAAGTGCCGTTAAGTAAAAACTTACCATTAAACTCAGTGGAACTGGCTATGCGGTTCACCTCCTCCATTAAGGCTTCATATTCACTGTTCAAAAAACTCCGGTCTCTGGTAATAAGGGTGTCATTAGCACTCTGAATAGCAAGTTCCCGTAGCCGGATCATAATAGAACTGATCTCGTTGAGAGCACCCTCTGCCGTCTGGATCAAGCTGATACCATCGTTAGCATTTCGCTGGGCCTGATTGATACATTTTATCTGGGCTCTTAGATTTTCACTAATACCAAGGCCTGCAGCATCATCACCGGCTTTGTTGATCCGGTAACCAGATGATAACCGTTGTAACGATTGCGAAAGTTCTTTCTGGGTCTGGTTTAAATTTCTCTGTGCAGTCAATGAAGAAACATTACTGCGAATTGAAATACCCATTTTTTACCTCCCAGAAAATATCAACAAAATAAATTTCTTCTTTATAATAATAGATTATTATGCAAACGGCGTGCCATAATCACCAACAATATCGCTGTCACTATTTTTGTCCTGTTTTTTCAGTGTGTTACAAGTTGCAAATGCTATTTCTAACACCATTTCACCGTTCTTCTCTCCAGTTTGAACCGGAAAAAAATGCCTACCTGACAATTTTTTCCCCCCTGGTGTCAACAATTTGCTATTTACTATCATTGGTGCTCCTCATAAAGGTTCCATTGGCCAGTACCAAAGGCTAAATTACCCAATTTGCCTTTAACCAGGCTCTATAACTAAATTATGTTGCAATTTCCGGACCAAATATTTTTTTTGGGCGCTTATTCTTCCCACACCCTTTGCTCTCGATTTATTTGTCTGAAATTGACATAAACAGTTGTTTATGGTAAAAATTTTCAAATACTATCCTGATCTAATTTTACCCAGAGGATGATTATGGGAAAAAAAATTCACACCTATATTTGCTCAACCCTGTTATTGACCCTGATAATATTGCTCTGCCTGACCTGGTCAACCAGGCTGGCAATGGCCCAGACTAAAGAAAAAGTCGCTGTTTTGCCAGTGGCTGGTTACAACCTTGGAAAAGAGTTGGCTTTTACAATCAACACTTTTTTGATCAGCGAAGTGGATAAACTTCAACTATTCGAACTTATAACCGATCTGGATATACTGTCTCTGGTCAGTAAGTCTGAAATCGCCACTGCTCAGAACTGCGGCCCAAAAATTGATTGTTTCAAGGCGATTGGTGAAAAACTGCAAGTAAACCGGCTTATCAATCTGATGGTAGAATCTCCTGATGATAAAACTGACAAAATGTTGGAAAAAAGTGAAAAGACTTACATAATCCATCTGATGGTTATCAATTTAAGTCAACCCGATATCAAAAGAAAAATAAGCCGCAAAGTGGTAGGTGGGCTGGAGGAGATCAGTATGGCGATCAACCTGATGGTGGGAAAACTTTTCTTTCCCGATATCCTGGGAATCCCGGCTGAAAACAAAAATGTTAGTGACAACTTATCAGCCTCCTCGGTGGTAGTGGCGCCCTTTAAGTGCTCCACTCTGGATAAAAAAATAGAAAAAGAGTTGGGGCTCTCCATCAAAGAGGAGATTGGTGCTAATCGTAAATATTGGGTTATTGGAGTGGAAGATCTTTACAAGCGTCTGGAAAATACGGGTGAGGAATTGATGAGGGGATGCAAGGACGATTCCTGCCTGGTAAACCTGGCCAGATCGGTGGAAATAGATTACATGGTAATTTTTACCGTCAACCACAAACTGCATGGGTTTGAAATAAATATCCAACTGATAAACGTTACTGCCGGACTTTCCGTGGAAAAGAGATTACACCAATTTTGGCCCGGCAATCTCTTTAATCTCAAATTATATGTCAAGTTCCTGGCCCGCTACTTGATGGAAAAAGAAAATATGCCCAAAGAAAAAGAACATGGTCAAATCAAACTACGGGTAACTCCAGCCAAAGCCAGGATCTATTTAGATGGAAATTACCTAAAAACCTATCAGGAGACTATCGATAACCTCCTGGAGGGACGCCACAATATTCGAGTGGTAGCCAATGGGTTCCGAGAGTTTGAGATGCCCTTTGTGGTAATATCGCCTTATACCAACCTGGTGGATATCAAACTGGAGAGACTCCCAGAAAAGCCCTGGTATAAAAAATGGTGGGTGTGGACTATTGGTGCGGCTGTGGTCGGAGGAGCCGCTACTACTGCCATTATTATGGCCGGTGGTGATGGTGATGATGGTGGCGATTTTGGTACCCTGAGAATTCAGGGAAAAGTGCCCTGATTGATTTTATAAGGACTAGCAGCAGATGGGCCTTTATCAACGCGCTTGAACCGACAACAGACGATTAAGATAGTTTAGTTTCCCTTTTATCTCACGATTGTAACGCTTATTTAAAATATTTTCCTCTTTTAGATTCCATTCCGGAGTAATTTTCACCAAAGCAGCATGAAACTGCCACCGGTGATAAAAGGACTTTCCCGCCAAACTGATTACCGCCTTTAATTGCTCTTTGCTCAAAAACTCAATGTTATTTTTCTGCAACCGCGAGGTATCAACCGAAATTGATTCGATTTTGGAAAACTTAACCACCTCCAGCGCCTCCTCCTTGCTGCATAGATGATTCTTAAGCAGTTGGTGATAAAGGTCGGTGGCTTTGTTAAACTTTTTCTCCTGCAAAAAGGGCATTTTTCCGGTGTATATTCCCTGCTGATGCAATTTTTTTAAAACTGGAGGTGAGAGTTGATATTGGACCGGTTTGTAAACCTGCTGGTGAAAAACATTTTGCAGAAAAAAAAGAGAAAAAAAAGCCATTATTCCCGCTACCACCGGGGTTGCAACCCAGCCAGCGCCAATCTCTCCCAATAACCGGTATTTAAATCCACTGCCGCCCTTGATAAGCGCAATGCCCACTACTGCGCCAATTACAGCCTGGGAACTGGAAACTGGGACCAGGGGTAAAGCAGGAAGATGGTTAGACACCAGCCAATGCTCCAACCCCTCGGACGCAAAGATAAACAATACCAGTGCTTCGGATAGTACCACTACCAGGGCGGTTATGGGAGATAACTTAAATATTTCGTTTCCTACCGTGGTCATTACGCGGTAGGAATAGGTAAAAACCCCAACTGCAATGGCTATACTGCCGAGAAAAAACAGTTGCTGGGCTTTGCTAAGTGATAGAGACCATATTTGCAGGTCAGCAAAGGGGGTGGAGTGTATAAACACACCCATAACATTGGCAATATTGTTGGCCCCCAGGCTATAGGCGCCGAAAATGCCGACCAGACAAAGCATTATTCGGGTATACCAATCAAGGCGCAATAGGTGAAGTTTAATCTTGGACAAATAAGTTTTTGCCATCCAATAGAGAAGCACTGCAAAAATAGCGGCTAAAAAGGGACACAAGAACCAGGTGAGAACAATTTTGGCCAAAGACCTGGTGTCGGTAAGATTACCGGAAAAAAAATTCCAGCCTATTATGGCGCCCACAATGGCTTGTGAAGTAGAAACCGGAAGTTTTAATCTGGTCATCCAAAATATTGTGAAAGCAGCGGAAAAAGCCACCATAAATGAACCCGCCATGGCATTAATCGAGCCAAGTTTGCCCAGAGTATGTGAAGCACCCTCCCCTCCTATTACAGCCCCTATTATAACAAAAATAGAACACAGTATAGCAGCGGTCCTGAATTTAATCATCCGGGTTCCTACCGCTGTTCCAAATATATTGGCAGCGTCATTGGCACCCAGGGACCACCCTAAAAATAATCCACTGGATAAAAATAATATTGTTAGCAAAAGATAACCTCCTGATATTAAACCGTTAATCTCAGCAAAGCATAACACATAAAAAAAGTAAATAAAATTATTTTACCGAGCATTTAAAACAGCGACAAAATTATGACGCAGCAACGGGGCCGCCCGTGGCGACTATTCAGTCGTTGAACTCTTCTTTGCGCTGACCCCGGCCCCGACTATTCAGCGATTGAATGTTTGGCTCTGGGCATCTCCTGGATTGTTCAGCGAGTGAATAATTGGAATGTTTTTCTTTCCGCTTTGTTCAATCGCTGAATAGTCGGGGCCGCTAATATGAATTCCCAAAGCAATAGCAGGCTAAAAAATCACCAATATTTAACTTCGCATGTCTTGTATATGTTATTGATAACACTGAGTTCTTTGGCGCGGACGGCAACATCCAAAAGGGATCACCTACGGCGGCAGTTAAGCGGAAAGCATCGAATAAGTTAAGAATGTGGAGGCGCTCGGATAACAAGGCGCCGTTAGCCGAGATGCATCCACATTCTTAAGGTTATACGGAGCGTTTTATGGCGTATATCCTTAGGCGATCAGCAACACCTTCGGCCTGATCAGATACTCTGGCTATTAGGAAGGTAAAATAGCGGAGGTGCATTTTTTGGGCCAGGTCAAGATCTGAGGAAAAAATTTCAGTATTTAATTTCTCCTCTACCCTATCTGCCTCCTTTTCGTAAAAAATCACCTTGTGCAAATAATTTTTAATCGCGGCCACATCCTTGAAAAATGCGCGAGCCGCCATAACCAACTCCTGGGTGGCCATGGTGGACTTACTGGCCAGGTCAATAAAATCTTTGCGTAGTTCGATTGGAATTTCAGGATGCTCGATATTAAAGGTAGAGAGAGTCTTTTTGGACGTATCAATAACATTGTCCATGGTTTCAAGCAAACCAAGAACATCACCGCGCGATTCCGGGATCAAAGTGTGGCTGTATAACTCCCCCTCCACAATACGGCGCATATCATCGGCTCGATTCTCCAGAATATTTATAGCCGCAATAATTTCTTCAAAGGTTTTCCAATCCTCTTCCACATACTTTTTTATCCCCTCTTCAAAGATCAGGGCACCCTCACTGACTGCATCCAGAAAACTATCTATTTGATTTTCCAGGCTTTTTATCGATCTAAAAATTATTTCCATTAGATAATCCTATAAATAAATCCTATAAAATTGCCAACTAGAGCCCCTCCGGGCAACTAATCACCCATAACGCCAACCAGAGCCCCTTTTGGGCCTGGCAATGCTGCTTAACCGGCCTGGTACCGGTTTATGTTGTTCAGGTTCTGGTTCATCCTGGCTGGCTTTTGAAGTCAATATGCCCTTAGAAACTTTATCGGAAATGACAAAAGATTTCTCTGCTGCCTGAATTACCTCCTGCCGCAAACCCTCAGAAGCGATCTCCTGAGTATATTTTCGACGCCCTTCCACCAAATCTACAATATACTGGTCTATCTGTTCCTGGCTATAGTAGTTTTGGGAAGAATATTCGCTCATACTTTTCCCTTCACACTGGACAATATCCCTGGTGCCAAGCATCCCCCTGGTATAGGTATTGGTTCCCCGCAAATCACCCCTCTGAATGGCGGACATCAAACTAAGGGGCACTCTCTCCACTTTTCTGACCAACTTCTTTACTCTCTTTTCTCCATCCTGAAAAATATTGATAATCTCGCCAATACCGCCGGTGTTGTATTGCATGAACTTGACTTTGTCGGGAAAACGCTCATATAGATCCATAATGATGTCGTAAAACCGATTTACCTTGACAGCCCTGGAACCGACTATAAAAGGATCTGTGCCCACCGTGCGCACAGATTCTCCAGCCTTGGCAGGATTGGAAGCATAACTATGGGAAGATTCCCCCCATAAATAGGCCAACACCGCCTGCTGTGGATTCAACTCCTGAGCAAAGGACATGATGGTATTACGCCTGGTGATAAAGGCAAATACCAATCCATCCAACTCCTCTAAAGGCGGCAAATTAATGCTGGAACTATAGATAGGCATTAAACGATTATTTCGTTTAATTTTTAACTCTTTTCGTCTGATCACCGAGCGACCATTGCCGCAAAGGCTTTCGTCGAGAAAATCCACCTCGCCCTTAGCATTTATCATAACATTCTCTAACAGGGCTGTTTTATGACTAAGGGCATAATACATAGCCTCTTGCTGATCTTGGTGCACATCGGTTTTAACAAAAAAACCGTTTTCACTGCCCAGGGCGGAGCCATCTTTTCTTAAAAAGACGATGTCATCCTGTATCACCTCGGTACGTTCACCATCGTCCCAGTTTAAACCCAGTTGGTGGCATGACCAGGTTGATTTTCCGGTTGCACTCAGTCCAAATAGAAATACCCCATACTTTTTGATCTGGCCAGTTTTAATATCTCTGGCCATAACTATCTTGGTGCCGGCATGGAGTCCTACCATGCCCATTTGGTCGGCCCGCCACATGGCCTGGCGCAAAAAGCCCTTTTTATCCTCCCCCATGTAATCGGAACCCATGGCAATGTTGATATTGTGCTGGGGCATAGCCAGCACCTGCTGGCGTAGTTGGTGCTCCTCGGGAATATGGACCATAAAAAATTCTGGACCAGGCCTCTTATCTGGTTTAAAAACCGTATTGGACCACATATAGCCTAGCCGGTAATTTTTCAGGCAGGCTGCGCTGACCAACAGATTACAAAAAGGGTTAAAAATATCATTTTCGCCCATCCGCCTTCTGATCAAATAAAAAGGTAAGGTCCTTAGTAAATGGATTACTTTTTCCAATTGCTGGGGGGCTTTGCTGATAATATCTTTATGTAGTTCGGAAGGTTTCGGCAGCCTGACCTGCTCTTCGCCCAAATAAACAGTCTTGGGGCCAATACGACTGGAAACCGCAGAACGCCATCCCCAACTGCCATTTTTAGTTTTGGTGGCCGTAATCCCTGCCTGTTTTTTTAGCCATTTAAGGCTGACCGGTTTGATGTTTGGTCCTTTGATCAAATGCTTCAGTTCCCTGGCAAATCGGTCATACGCGTTTTGATCATACATGGTTTTCGACCTACCTATTACATTAATATATATATTAAGATTGAAACTTCAACCGCGCGGTCACAAGATCTCTTTTAACCGCTCCAGTAATTGTTCCCTGGAAGCACCGGTATTAACCTGATAACATTTGGTGCCTTGGAAAAGTTGGATAAAAGCCTGTTTCTGCCATTCCAGCCGCCGGGACGATTTAACCAGCAAATGGGGGTTAAAAAACTGTCCGCTGCCTGTTTCCGATTCCTGGCCATACCCTATTGGCAAACCAGAGTTTCCCCCAGATTCCAATATATGCACAGCGTCATCCTCCCGGCATGGAACCAATGGAGGAGAGGTCTGATCCCGCTTTAGCAGCAGAACCGTATCTATTGGACTCCTTTTGCAATACTTTTCGGTTCCGCCCAGCCAATAGGGGTCTAAAAGAGCATAAGAACTCTTAGATGCCTTGAAGCAATAAGGTGAGCCGCGATCCAGGCGACAGATATCTTTCTGCTTACATTCCAAATCTGTGCATTCACTTAAAAGGCTGACCACATTTTCAGTTTTACCCCGGTCAAAAAGAGGAGCAAATTTTTCATAAGACTCCACTGATCTGGTGGGTAAATAGAGTTTTCTCTCCCCGTTTTCAGCCCAAACCTGATTTCGGTTATACCTGACAAACAGAGCATCCAACGAAAGAAGACGCCCCTTATCTGAACACTTCAGTAAGTCGAACAGCAGCCGGAATTTACCCGTGCCCCCAGGCGCAAGCAATAAAACTCCCCGGCCGTTAATTTCCAATCCCATCCCTCTTACCAGGTGCACTCCAAACAATTGCTCCACCACATCTGCCACCACTCCTAACGCTATAGAGCGCAATTGCTGGTAAAAATCCTGGTTAAATAGCACCGCGGTTTTGGTATCTGAATTGTAAAAAGCGTGTCCCTGTCGTCCGGTTACAGATCCCACTGCGTAAACAATAGCATGAGGCTCCAGGTCTGTTTCCAACTGGGCAGGATACCAATTTTCCTGCCAAAAATTGTAGAGGTGGGCAATATTAGTTCGTAGTTGCACTACCACGCCGCTGATATTGGCGTTCCACTCGTAATAATTATGAAAATGGAGGTGGGCCTCAGCCTCAGCCACCAAAGCATTGCGCATCTCCTGGGAAATCTCCTCAAGGGAAACCTGCTGTTGCGATCTGGTATTGGTATTGGCCAGAGTCATCTTCTTTACTTTAGACGGGGTCTTTAATAACTGCAAAGCACCGCAAATCCGCTCCATGGCTTTTTCTAAAAGGTCCATAGAAGTTGCATAGGAGATGCGAATATAGCGATCATCTCCAAAAGCCGCGCCTGGAACTATGGCTACTTGAGCCTGGTTTAACAGGTAGAAAGCCAGTCCATGAGAATTTCTTATCTCTCTGCCCTTATAAACTTTGTTATAGTAATGCGACAAATTGGGAAACAGGTAAAAGGCACCCTGGGGTTCAGAGCAGGAAACATGGGGAATTGAACCCAGTTTTTGAATTAAATAGTTGCGCCTTTTTTGAAATTCCGCCCTCATCTGGGAAATCTTTCCCTGGGGCCCCAAAATCGCTTCCACGCTGGCTTTCTGAGCAATGGAACAGGGGTTAGAGGTGCTGTGAGACTGGATCTTGCTCATGGCACTGATTATCTCTTCCGGGCCGGCCGCGTATCCTATCCTCCATCCGGTCATAGAATAGGCTTTGGACACTCCGTTGATAACAATGGTTTTTGCCTTTACATCATCTCCCAGGCTGGCAAAACAACAAAAAGAGAAATCATCATAGATCAGTTTCTCGTATATTTCATCGGCAATAACATAAATATCCTCTTGAAGAGCCACTTCCGCTATTTCCATCAACTGGTGCCGGGAATAACCGGCGCCAGTAGGATTTACTGGGTTATTTAAGAAAATAGCCTTGGTATTAGTAGAAACATGGTCCTTAAATTGGGTGGGAGTGAGCAAAAAATTATTCTCTTCTTCGGTCTGCACATAAACCGGTTCGGCTCCGGCCATTTTAGTCATTTCAGGATAGGAAACCCAATAAGGAGACGGGATTATCACCTCGTCACCCTCATCCAACAAAGCCTGACAGAGAGTGTAAAGACACATCTTGGCTCCGGCTGACACCAATATTTGCGAGGGGCTATACCTCACCTGGTGGTCCAGCCTGAATTTTTCCACAATTGCCTCTTTTAACTCCAAGATACCGCTGGAGGGAGTGTATTTGGTAAAATTAGTGTCTATGGCCATTTTACCGGCTTCTTTGATATTTTCAGGAGTAGCGAAATCTGGTTCACCCACACTAAGGTCGATGATATCTTTCCCTTCCCTTTTCATGGCGCTGGCCCTGGCCGAGATTTTCAAAGTGACGGAAGGGTCGATCCTTCTAGCTCTTTCCGCTAAAGACATCTCTATTCCTCTTCAGTTTGCTGTAGTTTATCCTGTAAAATCTTTTTGATATCAACGCCGGTCATAGCCTCCACCAAGTCGGGCAATTGAGTGAGAATATTAGAAACCTCTCTGGTTACTTTTGAGGTTCCTAAGTCTCCGTTTTGACCACCGAAAACCACTATTTTATCAACCTTTGACAAGGGTTCTGATACCGATTTGGCCAACTCTGGCAAAACATCCATTACCATTTGATAAATGGCGGCTTGATTGTAATTGCTCCAGGCCTGGGCTTTTTTATGCATAGCTTCCGCTTCTGCCTCTCCTTGCAGGCGAGTCTTGTCGGCATTGGCCTCCCCCTCCGCCTTAATAGCCGTTGCCCGGCTTCTTGACTCCGCACCCATCCGGTAATATTGGGCATCAGCCTCAGCCTGTTCCTGCAGTTTCCTGGCCTGCGCCGGTTTTACCACCGTAGCCTCCAATTCTTTCTCCTTACGCAGTACCTCCTGCTCCTCCACCTTGATGGCCTCCTCCTTCTCTATCCGCTTGACGTTATATTCCTCTCGTTTCACCTCTTGGGAGACCTTATAACGCTCCAGATCGTAGGAGAGATCTGCCTTGGCCTTTACTTTGTGAACTTCCATCTGAGACATAGATTTTTTGGCATCGTTTTCCCAGGCGATTTTGGCGATCTCCGCCTCGGCCTTCAGTTTGGCAATATCACCTAATTTTTTGGCTTCAGCCGATTTTATCAAAGCATCTTTTTCTGCTTCAGCCTGGGCCACCGTTGCATCTCTTTTGACCGCGGCAATTTCTGGTTTACCCATGGATTCCAAATACCCCTGGTTGTCAGAAATATCTTTCAGAGCAAAGGAGATAAGTTCCAATCCCATCTTGTCAAAATCTTTTTGCGCCAATTTTTCCAGGTCCTCGCCAAACTCCCGTCTACCCCGAAAAATTTCAACTGCCCTTTTGGTTCCAATCAGAGAGCGCACCTGCCCTTCAATCACATTACCAGCCACCTTGCGGATCCCCTCTATCCCACAGGCCAAAAATTGTTCCGCTGCCTTGCGTATAGATTGATCATCGCTTTTTACTTTAACTTGGGCAGTAGCATCTACCATGATAGGAACCCCTTCGCTGGTAAGTACCTCTGGAGTTTTGACCGGCAAATCCACCACATCTAAGGGAAGTGTGTCAGCCTTTTCTATAAAAGGAAGAAGAAAAGTACCACCTCCCAAATGAAGCCGGTACCCAACTTTCTTAACCCGGCCATCAACATCTTCCACTGTCCTCTTGCGACCTCCGGATATAACCAATACCTGGTTGGGTCCTACTTTGCAGTAAAACTTTGCCATTAGAAGTAAAATAAAAGCCAAAAAAACCGTTATGGCACCTGCTATTACCAGGATCGAAGTTAGAGACATGTATTATACCTCCCAAAATTTATTTTCTGCACTTAATATTCGCAGAATGTATAGTAATTAACAATGCTTACCAACCAAGAGTTATGGTTATCAAAAGCATCTTATGTTGACAAAAAACAAGAGTAATATATAAACATGAGCATATATTAATGGTCAAGCTCAAAACTACGGCTCATTTAAAAATAACTTTGCGTGAGCCCAAAGGAAATAACCAAATGACGGCAATAGTCAGTTTATCCAAGGTTTCCAAAGACTACCCTTTGGGTAAGTTAACGGTTAACGCTTTAAAAGAGATCAGCATGGAGATCATGGAGGGTGAATTTACAGTTATTATGGGACCTTCGGGTAGTGGCAAAACCACCCTGTTGAACCTAATAGGCTGTATGGACAAACCCTCCCATGGAGAGGTGCTGATCGATAACCAGTCCACCCAGGAGTTGAGCGACCGGGCTCTTACCGAATTGCGGCTCCACAAACTGGGCTTTATATTTCAAAATTTCAATCTGATCCCGGTTTTAAACCTCTATCAAAATGTAGAATTTCCCCTTTTACTGCAAGGGAGTTACAGCAAAGAGGAGCGGAGACGGATGGTGCTGGACATGGTGGAAAAAGTGGGGCTGCAGGATCAAACATATCAAAGACCCAATGAACTTTCCGGTGGACAACGGCAAAGGGTTGCCATTGCCAGAGCCCTGGTAGGTACCCCAAATATAGTTTTGGCCGATGAACCAACTGCCAACCTGGACTCAGCCACCGGTTTGAACATTATTGAACTGATGAAAAAGATCAACCTTGAAAGCAAAACCACCTTTATCTTCTCCACCCATGACACCAAGGTGATGGAGCACGCTAACCGGATCATTAAACTTTTGGACGGCAAAATCACTGAAATCGATGCTGGGTGAAATCTATGTTTTTTTCTACCATTAAAGTTGCCTTATTGATCGCGCTGCGTAATATGTTCTCCCAGCGAATAAAGAGCATGATCATCGGCTCCATTATATTGTTTGGTACCTTTTTAATCGTGGTAGGTTCCTCTCTTTTAGACAGCATAGAAACATCAATGACCAGGAGTCTTACTTCCAGCGTTACCGGCCATCTGCAGATATACTCCAGCCAGGCTAAAGATGAACTGGCTATTTTTGGCAGCGGTTTTATGGCTTCTGACGATTATGGATCCCTGCCCAATTTTCATAAAATAAAACAGGCTCTATATACCCTGGATAACATTGAATCAATTGTTCCCATGGGCATCCAACTGTCCATGCTCACCACTGGCAACGACCTGGACCTGGCCATTGACAATCTACGACAGAGTTTAAAGGAGAAAGGTACCATACCCTCAACCGAAAAGGAAAAAATCCTCCAGATCGGTAATCAAATGAAAGAGGAATACCGGTTTTTAGCCAAAATTTCCCGGAACAAAAAAAAAATATCCAAAAATCTGGCCAAAATAGAGAAAATAATCCTCCCCGATTTTTGGCAGCAGTTCCAGGAATCCAAAAACTCTCAAGAGATGGCGCTCCAATTTTTAGAAAGTGAAGTAGCCCCTCTTCTCTACGAAGGCAATGTCTATTATATGCGCTTTTTAGGCACTGATCTTCACCTGTTCAAAGAAAAATTCGACCGTTTTTATATTAAACGTGGTCAGATGGTGCCCAAAGGCAAAAAAGGTCTTCTATTTAACCAGGGCTTTCTGGACAAGTGGATAAAAAACAAAGTGGCCCGGGAATTAGATAAACTCTTTAATGCTGTGACAAAAAATGGAAAAAAAATATCCAAAGATCCAATTTTGCAGGCCAAAATAAAACGAAATGCCAAACTCTACAAAAAAATATCCTTTCAAATAAGTCCTGATGATGCTGACTTGATAAAAAAAGAATTGCAGGAATTTTTAAAAAATAAAGACCTTAGCCTCAACCAATTAATCGAAAAATTTTTATTGGTGGATGATCATACCATTAAAGATCGTTACCACTTTTTTTATAAAGTAATAGCACCCAAAATCAAACTATATTTCTTTAACGTGGGTGACACCATCACCTTGCGGACTTACACGAAAAGCGGTTATATCAAAGCGGCTAACGTAAAAGTGTATGGTACTTTCAGTTTTAAGGGGATAGAGAAGTCAGATTTAGCCGGCGCTTTTAACCTTACCGACCTGGTAACTTTCCGGGAACTGTTCGGAAAAATGAGTAAAGAAGATTTGCAGGAACTGGAATCGATCCGCCTGGAGGTGGGAGTAAAGGATATCAACCGGGAAAATGCAGAAGATTCCTTGTTTGGACAGGATGGACAGGAAGAAAGCCTGATCTCTGCCACTGACAGCATTGAATTCGATGAATTTGTTGATTTTCCCGACCTCTCAAAAAATACTGCTTCTGGCCAGCCAATTGAAGAGATTACCTATTCTCAGGAAGAGGTGGAACAGGGGATGTTTCTCAACGCTGCTATTATCCTAAAAGATCCAAACCGCCTGGCTGAAACCATGGAAGAGATCAACCGGATAAATAGAAAAAAACAATTGGGTATCCAGGTAATCGACTGGAGAAAGGCCTCTGGCATTGTTGGACAGTTTATTACCGTTGTGCGGATAGTACTCTATACTACCATTTTCATTATCTTCCTGGTGGCTTTGGTTATTATCAACAACTCCATGATTATGGCCACCATGGAGAGAGTCACTGAGATTGGCACTATGCGGGCCATTGGTGCCCAGGCCCGTTTTGTGTTGCTGCTGTTTTTGCTGGAAACTATCTTTTTGGGTCTATTGGCCGGTGGCATAGGAGCCCTGCTGGGGTGGCTGCTGATCTTTTATTTGGAGCAAATCGGATTGCCGGCGGTTCACAACGTGCTGGTTTTTCTGTTTTCTGGTCCCCGGCTTTACCCTACCGCGGAGATCCGACATATTGTTCTTGGTATTGTAACGATCTCCCTGGTCAGCGTTGTTTCAACCCTCTATCCAGCCTACCTGGCGGCCAAAATCCAACCAGCTAACGCGCTTGAGCGCAAAGAGTAAGGCAAGGAGTGAAGATAAGATGAAAATACTGCTGGTTATCGCCTTTAGAAACCTGGTGCAAGCCAAACGGCGGACATTACTGCTAGCCGGCGCTCTGTCGCTAGTTACCATGTTGCTGGTGATCCTGCTCGCCTTCTCTCAGGGTCTTACCGAAACCATGATGAAAAATGCCACTACTATTATGTCGGGTCATATCAATATCGCCGGTTTCCTCAAAGCCAAACCCGCAGATGCATATCCCATGATCACCGACAAAGAGAAGATCAAAAACCTGGTAAAGGATACGGTAAAAGGGCTTGACTATGTGGTGGACCGGGTTCGAGGTTGGGGCAAAGTAGTTAGTGAAACCTCCTCTTTCCAGGTGGCCCTGTACGGTATTGACCTGCAAGAAGAAAAGAACTTTCTGCAGGTGATAAAACCAGCGCCAGAATACGAGTATAAGGAAGGTGGTTCCCAATCTATGTATGGACGGATAGAAGATTTGCAAAAACCTGGCCATGCTCTTCTTTTCGTCGCCCAAGCCAAAAGACTGGGAGTTGGGGTTGGCGATCTGCTCACCGTTACCGTGGAATTGCCAGGCGGCCGAGTTAATGCCACCCAACTAACTGTGGCTGCAGTGGCCAAAGATTTTGGCTTCAGCAGTAATTGGAGCCTTTTTATTCATAAAAAAAGTCTTTACAAACTCTATGACATGGATGAAAAAACCTCTGGTGCGGTCATGATCTATTTAAAAGATATTAACCAGTTGGGACAGGTTATGGGAGATCTGCAAAAAACCCTGGTTGAAAAAGGATTTGACCTGATGGATTACGATCCCAAGCCTTTTTTTATGAAATTCGAAGATGTCCAGGGACAAGATTGGATTGGGATCAAATTGGACTTGACCCTGTGGAGCGATGAAGTCTCCTTTTTAAAATGGATTCTAACCGCTTTTGATGCTATCTCCTATTTTCTGCTGCTAATTTTAGCCGCCATAATCTGTATCGGCATTATGAACACCATCTGGATCTCAGTTCGGGACCGGACTAATGAAATTGGCACCATCAGGGCTATCGGCATGTCAAAATTCAATGTTTTGCTCCTCTTTGTGCTGGAAGCTGCCCTGCTGGGACTTATGGCGACTACGGTAGGCAGTATTTTGGGGGCAACCTTGGCCTTTATCATAGATGCTGCTGCAATTAATGTCCCCTCCAATGCGGAGTGATAAAATAAACCTGTCGGTCAAACCTCTTCACCTGCTGACCGCTATTTTATCTTTCACTTTTCTCTCATCACTGGCCTCTCTATGGCCAGCCTTCAAGGCTGCCAGCATGCAGCCGGTCAAGGCTATTCAACACGTTGATTGAGAACTAAGGGAGCCCTGAGGTCAACCGGAAATTTAATGCCTGGTTGACGTTGTACGATTACGAGGAATTTTCCATGATCAGAGTTAAAAATATCTTAATATCTACTTTGCTTTCATTTCATCTAATACTGTTGGTGCTAATGGTGGCAACTAATCTGGCGGAGGCAAAAACCGGGGATAAAAATAGTAGTGACAAAGATAAACTGGCCCTTACACTGCTCCAGAAAATAGACCAGCGGATGAAAAATTCTGGTGATTACAAGGCGCTTATTTTTATGATGCAAAAAGATAAGGATAAAAGCGACCTGGTCTATCAAATGGTTATTTATCGCCGGGATCAAGACGACAAATTGATGATCCTGTTTTTAAAGCCAAAATCAGAGGCCGGAAAAGGTTATCTCCGTATCAACAAAAATCTGTTTATGTACGACCCCACTGTGGGCAAATGGGAACGGAGAACCGAGCGGGAACGGATTGGAGGGACTGGTTCCAGACGTAAAGATTTTGATGAATCACGATTAGCAGAGGAGTATATTGCCAAATATCATGCTGCTGAAAAATTGGGCAAATATGCTGTGCACCATTTGAAATTAACTGCTAAAAAAGGAACTGATGTGGCCTACCCTCTGGTGGAAATGTGGATCGACAGTAAAACTGGTAACCCCCTGAAAGTGCAGGAAAAAGCCCTTTCCGGACGGCTTATGAGAACCGTGTACTACCCGGGATGGAAAAAACTTTTCAGCCAGAGCAAAGAAGATTATATCTATTTTCCCCGGGAAATCCGCATTTATGATGAAATTGAAAAGGATAAACGCACTCTTTTAGTTTTCCGCCAGGTGGATCTCAAGCCTTTAAAGGCCAATATATTCACCAAGGCCTGGTTGGAGAGTAAAAGCAGATGAACAAAAAACTGATCCTGGGAAGGGAGCTAGGATAGATGACTAAAACAATCATAACGGTAATTCTGACCAGCCTATTGCTCATCTCCATGGTTATACCCAGTTCCGGGCAGCAACAACCGCAGCAAAAAAATCAAGACGATGCCCGGGAAGAGGAGATGTTTGGCAGCGGACAAGATGACAACACCGCTGCCCAGCCGGAAAATGCCGATTTTTTACCGGATGACGATCCCTTTGCCAAAGTTGACTCCGGTTTTATCGACAACCAGTTGCAACAAGCGGAAAACACTCTTGATTTGGGTGCCCGCCTCTATTTGCAATGGGTTTATGATATCCGCGAAAAGGGAGACCCCCTGAAACATACCTTTAAAAGCCCCAACCTGCTGGATCTGTATGTGGACGGCCGTCCTAATCCTCGCCTGCGCGTTTTTATCAGCGCCAGACTAATGTATGACTATACTGCCCGCGGTAAAGAGAAAGAGGATAGCCAACCCAAAGTGGGGCTACCAGCCCAGGAAATAAAAGTGACGCTGGACCAGATTTGGCTAAAATTAGACCTGGCCCGCACCCTGTTTATAACTCTGGGCCGCCAACCGCTAAAATGGGGTACCGGATATTTTTGGAACCCCTCCGACTTTGTCAACTCTCAGCGCCGGGACCCCCTGGCCTTCTTCGACCAGCGGCTGGGTGTTGATATGGTCAAACTGCACCTTCCCCTGGAAACGTTGGGTTGGAATTTTTACGCTATTTTGCTATTGGATGGTTCCGACACTCCAGAGAAAATGGGCGGCGCCTTGCGGATGGAGATGCTGTTAGGACAGATGGAATGGGCCCTGTCAATGGCGACTCGAAAAAATCAACCTTTCAAAATAGGCTCAGATCTCTCTTTTGGCCTCCATTGGTTTGATTTTCGTTTTGAAGGCTCTTTGACCCACAATGAAACCAAAACCTTTTTTCGGGGCCAATACGATCCCTTCCAGGGGATTTTCCCTGAAAAATATCACCGGGACCAGGAGTGGATTGGACAAATACTGGCCGGGGTGGAAGCCAGCATTCCCTTTGGCGATGAAGACAGCCTGATTGTAGGACTGGAATATTTTTTCAACCAGGCCGGATATAGCCAATATCAACTCTACCCCTATCTTTTTCTGCAGGGGGTTCTCACCCCTCTCCATATTGGCAGAGAATACGCGGGGATCTACTTTCTGCTAATGGCGCCGGGACGCTGGGATGATACCACCTTTATCCTCAGTGGATTGGGCAACTTAAGTGACAGCAGTTATATGACCCGATTCGACTACCGGGTAAAACTGCTCACCCACCTGCAACTGACCGCCTATCTCAACTATTACTTTGGCCGCCCAGGCGGAGAACTCCGCTACGGCATAACCATCCCGCCCAACCAACTAGTTACCCAGGGATTAACCATTGTACCTCCCCTGTACGAAGTGGGATTAGGAATGACGGTAAAATTTTAGTTATAAGTTATTTCTTCAGACAGATACTTAGACCGTCCCGAATAGGAACCACAACAGTGTCGAAGCGTTCATCTTCACTTAACTGCTGATTGAATTGAATCACCGCCCTGGTGGCTTCATCATGGCCAGTTTTTTGGGCCACTTTGCCGTGCCAGAGAGTATTGTCGGTTATGAACAAGCCATTATGCTTGAGGAGAGGATAAATTTTGTCTATAACCTGTGGATAATATTCCTTGTCAACATCATTAAAAATTATATCAAAAGGCCCGTTAACAGTATCCAAAAAATCGAGGGCATTGACCAGATGGAATTTTATTTTGTCCCCCATTCCGCTCAACTCGAACAATGAAAGGGCTTTAATTTTGTTATCTCCAGATACATCGGTACAATGCACCACTCCATCCTGAGGTAAAGCCAGGGCAAACCAATAGGCCGAGTACCCGTATCCTGAACCCAACTCCAGCACTCGCCTGGCCTTTAATGCCTTAGCCAAAATATAGAGTAACCTTCCAACCTCTGGTCCAATGATAGGAAACTTGCTCTTATCAGCAATCTCCTCCATCTCCAGCAACCGCTTATCCCGGCTTTGGCAAATACCGGCTAAATACTGTTCGATTTTTTCTTTGACTATTTCGCCCATTCAATAACTCCCAAATTGAATTCTCGGACGGTAACTAACTAAAACTGGTAATCTTCCAGGCTTAGCAGAGTTAAAATCAAACTCTCAAACTCCCACTGGGGATCAACCAGGGCAATTGCCATCATCTTTTGCTCTTCTGCCTGAGTTATCTCCTCCTTTGCTCCTGCCGAGGAGAACTTAACCTCTTTTTCTACCTGATAAAGGCACTCTCTCTCCAGACTATCAGCAGGAATTTCTGCGGCATTAACTGCGGCGGAGAGAAAACTGAGTGAACAAAGAATAGCAACTGCTACTATAAAATGTGGTATCTTTTCTATCATTTTTCCGATCATGGCAAACCTCCAGTATAAATAATAAAGAAAACAATTATCAACGTTTTTAATCAACACTCCCCAGTTCATGGTTATCATCCTTTAGATGAAGGCTCGGACTCATTCACCGAAGGATACTCTTTAATCCTATCCCGGGCGATTTTCCAGCCCTGCTGGACTATCCAGGAAAGAGATCGATCCAGCCTGGTTGCTTCGATTTGGATCTCTTTGAGCATATCCACTGGAAAATAAAGACTCTGTTTCCGTTTGTCTGTCGACATCTCTTCCTCCCTATCAATGTAATACCGTGTAGTTCGGTGTGTGTTTATGTATCCATTTATACTACACTGTAGGATAGGTGTCAAAAAATTATTTATAGATATTTTTTAATGCCTAAAATCAGGGTGGAAGGTAGATGGGTGATCCTATGACTTTGGTTTGTATTTATTAATGGAATATATCCCAAAAAATGTTATAAAGTGACTAATTAGTGTCTGTTTGGAAATTAACTTAGGCGGGCTCCTGGTCTTCGGCTCGCGTTGATTTACCTTCCATGGCATATCAATCGGAAGCGCTTAAATATTAAGATAAGGACTTCAAGATGAGAACAACCACAATCAGCATCAGTTTAATTTTTTCACTGTTCCTAATGGGATTCATCATGGCCTGCTCATCAGGGGACACTCCCCCCAAAACAGAGGTAGTGAATGTAGACTCAGAGAGCTCCAGTATCTCCCTGGACAAGACCGCGGGTCTGGTGGCCAATGGTGAAGACCAGGTCACGGTGCAGGTCACGGTAAAAGATAATGACGGCCAGCCTTTGGCAGGACAAATTGTCCAAATCTCTGTTTCTGAAACCGAAATGCCGGTTAAAATAGACCCGGAAGTGGCTTTAACCGGCCAAGAGGGCGTGGTAAAGGCAACTATTGTTTGCCAAAAAAGTGGGGCCTTAAATGTGAAGGCCATTATCAACCCCGGCCAGGACCAGGTGGTTCTGGAGGCTGAAAAGACGGTGCAGTTTATACCTGGACCTGCCGCATCACTGGCCTTTATGGTACAGCCCAGCGATACGGTTCCAGGAGCGCCCATTACCCCGGCGGTTCAGGTGGCGGTAGTGGACGCTTTTAAAAACCTGGTTAAAAGTGCTGATAAATCTATTAAAATAACCATGTCTAAGGGAAAAATAATCGGCACTTCATCAATAAAAGTAGCAGAGGGTATTGCCGTTTTTTCCGACCTGGTAATTGAACAATTAGGCTCCTATACCTTTGCCGCTAAAACCGATAGTTTGCCTGAAATTTCCAGTGAAACTTTTAAAATTATGGAACCAGTGGCGGCAAAACTGCAGTTTAAAGTAGAACCGGCTGATAATACCATAGCTGGTGAGCAAATAAATCCCGCCTTGCAGGTGAATGTTACAGACCGGTTTGGAAATTTAATTATTGATGAATCCATAGATATAACTCTTTCTCTATCCACCTCTACCGCACCTCCCGGCACAAAACTAAAGGGCACTCTAAAGTCTTCTAGTAAAAAAGGGGTGGCGACTTTTACAGATTTGGTCATGGAAACAGCCGGCCAGGAATTCAAATTGATAGCCTCGTCGCCCGATATTGTCACTGCTATCAGCCAGCCATTTGCAATTTTGCCGGCCAAAGCAATGGGGTTGAAATTTATTGAACAGCCCCAAAACGCTATAGCTGGCACCAAGATATCGCCCATTATTAAAGTGGGGGTGATGGACAAATTTAAAAACCTGGTTAGCCAAACCGACCATGAAATAACTCTAAACCTGGCCAAAGCGGCGGCAGGCACAGCTTTGCAGGGCGCTATTAAAGTAAAAAGCCAAAAAGGGGTGGCATCCTTTTCCGACCTGGTTATTTCTTTCAAAGGGAAATATATTTTACAGGCCAAGTCAACCAAATTGACCACTGCTGATAGTACAGAATTCAATATCAAGGCAGCGGCAGCGAAAAAACTGGTGTTTATTGATCAACCCGCCAGCACCATGGCTGGAGAAAAAATCAAAACCCCAGTGACCCTGGCCATACAAGACCAGTTTGGCAATATGAATGAAACCGGAGCAAACCTGGTGAACCTAAGTATGGGATCTGGTTTCAGCCAGGTTAAAATAGATGGCCAGTTTCCGGCAGTTTCAAAGCAGGGAAAAGTAACCTTTGCTGAACTGACCTTTTTTACTGCAGGAAAAGACTATCTGCTCAAAGCCACTTGCCAGGGAATTGACAGTGCTTTCAGCAACACCTTTAATATCACTCCGGCTGCGGTTTCCAAACTGGTTTTTTCCAGCCAGCCGGTAAAAGTGGAGGCCGGGCAAACATTAAATCCTCCCATAGAAATTTTGCTGCACGACCAATTTGACAACCTGGTCTCAACCGCCAACCAAAAGGTCTCTTTAGTTCTGGATAAAGATGTTCAGGAAGCGGGGCTAAGCGGTGACATAGAGGTTGCAGCCCAAAATGGCATAGCGGTTTTTAGCAATCTGAAACTTAATAAAAGCGGTAATTATCAATTTACTGCCCAGACGCTGAATTTAGCCACCATAAAAAGCCAGCCCATAACTATCACTCCAGCCCCGGCTGCCAAACTGGTTTTTGAGAGCCAACCTATGGCAACCGAAGCCGGTGTTAATATCGCTCCAACCATTGAAATTAGTATCCAGGATGCTTTTGGCAACCTGGTGCCCTCTGATCTCATCGACATAACTCTGGCCATTAAAAACGGGCAAGAGGGGGTAACCCTGGATGGAGAATTAACTAAGAAAACCCTTCAGGGGGTGGCGACTTTTAGTAATTTGATATTGAAAAAAAGCGGAAATTATACTCTGCTGGCATCTGCATCAACCCTGACTCCAGGAGAGAGCCAGCCATTTGAGATTAAACCGGCTCAACCTAAAAAACTGGAATTTAAGACCCAACCGCAAGATTCGATAGCCGGCCAAATATTCCCCGCCCCAGTGGAAATAGCCCTATTTGACAGTTTTGGCAACCGTGCTCTGGTCCCAACTGCCGATAAGGTAAAGATCAATCAGGTCACCACTGATGGTCACGCCCAGGTCAATGGACAGATAGAGGCAACCGTGCAAAACGGCCTGGCCACCTTTAATGACTTGAATCTCCATAAGGCGGGTAAAAACTATCAAATTCAAGCCGAATGGGGCAATTTGCCTCCCCTGAGCAGCAGCACTTTCTCCATCAAACCGGAGGCGGCGACTAAACTCAACTTCAGGACCCAACCGGCCAGCGCTATACCAGGCGCCCGGTTAATCCCCTATGTGGAGATAACCCTGGAGGACGATTATGGAAACATCAACCGGGAAACCTCTGCTGAAGTGGAGATTAAAATCAATCACAACCCTTCTGGCGGCGCCCTCTCTGGAACGCTAAAAACTATTTCCAGGCAAGGAGTGGCGTCTTTTACCGATCTTAAGATTGATCAACCGGGAGTTGGATACACACTTGCAGGCTTGGCAGAAAATTTGCCGGATATAAACAGCAACCCCTTTGATGTGAAAGATTCAGCCAAACTACTGGGCATGATCCGTTATGTTCACTTTGATACTGAAGTAAATAACGACAAAGAATATTTTTTGCACGCTCTGTTCTCCCAGGAGGCGGCCAGCAGCGGGATTATAGATCCAGTGGCCTACCTCCCCTACCAGGGAATTCAAACCTTTAATACCTACGGAAGTTGGCAATTACCCGCCATGGGTGAAAAGATAAATATCGACATGAAAGCTTTTCCCTGGGATCCAGCTGGAAATCAGTTTTTAAACGCTGGCAACAACATCAGCCTGGGTAATTTCCTTACCGCCTCTTTAGTGGAAGATTACCAGGTAAGCAAAGGGATCACCTATTATGAATCTACGGATGAGCAACGTACCATTCAGGACGTGATCCCCAGCGGTTGGCAGAAAGTAACCATTGAAGGAGGTCCTGATATAGCCAATGCAGTGCTCTATCCGGTTTATATTCCTGAGCCTTTAAAAATCCTTGAAATTAACCAGGAGGCGGTGCAGGTAAAAACTGTTGATGATGATATCACCTTACACTGGAGGCCTTCTTCACCACAGTCAAAGGGAATTGAAACCAGTATGCTGATAACCGTATTCGGCGATAATTTTGGCTATGCTGAAAGAATACCAGACTCTGGTCAATACACCATTGCCGACTCTGACCTGGACAATCTGGGCAGCCGCAGTGTCTGGGTGGCTATATCCAGAATGAGTGAACAGATAATGCCGGTCAAAGAGGGACAAATCCTGTTTAGGGCCGAAAATATAAACTGGCTTAATTTTATCCGGGCCCGGGAGGTGGCCATTGAACCAGAGAAGGGCAAAACCGACTCTATTATGACCATCCAGTTGTTAAACCCTCACCAATCTTTTGATGGTGACAATCTACAGGTAGATATGGGACCGGGAGTTACAGTGGAAAAACTGGTAAAAGAGTCGGAAACCGGCAAGGAATACCGAGCGTATCTGAATATCGCTCCCGAAGCCAAAACCTGCTATCGGGATATTATTATTAATGACGGCTCTATAAAATACACGGTAAAAGATGGTTTTTACCTGAATAATAATTTTCAAGGCCAACCAAGTTGCGAAAAAGCCACCATGTCAGAAGCCCTGATTGCAGGCTGTTATCAAGGGGCTGTAACCCCCGACAATGTTATCAGGCAAATATCCTCCAACTGCCTGTCTGAAGAGGAGGTAACCAGCGCCCGCTTTTTCCGGGTAGATGTGCCGGCCAACTCATCACTGTTTGTTGAAGTATCACCTTTAAATTATGATCTGACCCTTACCCTGCACCAGGAGTGTGGCCAAAATGAGATAACCTGTTCGAATGACAGTCTTTTTGGCGGCAAAGAGAGTATCTACAATGAATCGGTCAAAGGAGGCACCTTTTATCTGGGAGTTTTGGCTCTGGATGATAAATTTTCCGATACCGTGTCCGCCTTTGTGCAAATCAGGCCCTTAAGCCCCATAACCATAGAGCCTGACTATCTGGTACAAGGAGGATCTGGCACTGTTACCTTAACCAACCATGAATGGAATTTTACTCCAGGAAGCGCCTCTTTTGATTTTGGCATGGGAATTACGGTTAACAACGTAGAATACAGCCTGGAAAACAGCAACCAGGTATCTCTTTTGCTTAGTGTTGAGACCGCTGCGCCCATGGGAAAACGCCCGGTAGCAGTTAATCAGGGTAGTGAAAAAGTGGTGGCTGCCAATGCTTTTGAGGTTGCTGGCAACATCACTCCCCTGGATTCGTGTGAACAAATTGGCATAATGGGTCCTATCGAAGATGGCCTCTATTTTGGTTCAGTGGCCGCGTTTAATGACCATGACCTGGTAGATTCATCCTGCTCCCAGGAAAACTGGAATGGCCCCGATTTTATCATCCCCATTTACCTGAAAGAGAAAGAGTGGCTGGGGGCGGTAGTGGCTTTTGATACTGAAGATGTGGCTCTTTCTCTGTTGCCCGCCTGCACCAAGACTGCTATTCCAATTAAATGTGTAGATCTGGGAGGAGCAGCTGATCCGGAAAATCTGGAATATACTGTGCCAGAAGGTGGTGAAGGGCTGTTTTACCTGGCAGTTAGTGTTAGAGGTGATAACTTAACCAGTAACTCTTTTGTGATGAGAATATTACGATGAATAGAAAAAAAATTAGCCCCCAAGTAAAGTTCTATTTTGCCCTGTTTCTAATCTCCTTACTTTTGGCAGCCCTTTCTGGTTGTCAAAAGGGGAAAAGTGATGGGAAAGATGTTTCAGCCCAATTCAGCGCTGCTGGAGATGCTCAATCCCAGCAGGCGGTAACCAGCGGACAGTTGCCTCACCTGGAGATCTATTTTACTGATCCAGGTACTAAAAAAGGGGAAGGAGTTGATCCAGAGTTGGACGATGCTCTGGTTAACCTGATTAACAGTGCAGAAGATGAAATTCTGGCCTGTTTATACGAGTTTAACCGGCAAATAGTGATCGATGCCATGTTAGGAGCGCTCAACCGGGGAGTGACGGTAAAAATGGTGGGTGATGGTGACGAGATTCACGACCTGGGGTATGAAGAGCTAATCAAGGCGGGTATCAAGATCAGTATGCGCCGTCCCCGCGATCGGATTATGCACAACAAGTTTGTGGTAGTTGACCTACGCTACTTGTGGACCGGTTCTACCAATATTACCAACAACGGTATTATGATGAACAACAACAATGCCATTCTGATAGACTCGCCAGAGATAGCCAATATCTTTGCCTTAGAGTTTGACGAGATGTATTCCAAAAAGAGATTTGGCCGCAAAAAAGTGGATGTAACTCCGGTTCAATCGGTAACCTTTGACAATAGCGAAGTGGAGATCCATTTCTCCCCCAAGGACGGGGCCCTCAACAGCATCGTTCAAAAAGTTAACAATGCTAAAAATGAAATCTACTTTATGGTCTTTTCCTTCACACACAAAGATTTACGAGAAGCCCTTCTCAACGCCCACCATCGAGGAGTAAAAGTAGTAGGAATTTTTGACAAATCCCAGGCTCGCAGCCGCTACTCGGCTGATGACCACCTGGCCAAGGCTGGATTACCAATTTATATTGACGGCAATGAAAACATAAGAGGATTTGCGGGTGGTAAACTGCACCATAAAGTGATGATCATCGACCCGGTAAGTAAAAACGGCGGGGTTGTAACCGGCAGTTACAACTGGTCCAAATCAGCCACCAGGTACAATGACGAAAATTTCATTTTTCTGCGCCAGCCTTCGCTGATTACCCTTTATAAACAGGAGTTTTGTAAAATTTTTAAAGTTGCCAACCCCCACAGTAAATATGCTGGTCCTGCCCCGGAACCCTGTAAAGATCGCCCCGGCATAGTGGTGATGAACGAGATTATGTCCAATCCAGTAGGAGATGAACGCTTGAATGAATATGTGGAGTTGGTCAACATCTCCGAAGTGCTAGTGGATATCAGCGGCTGGAAAATCGGCGATGCTAGAAACGATTCCCGGCACATCTTCTCCAATTTACTGCTGAATCCCGGTGAGGCGGTAGTGATTTTTGGAACCTATGATACCAATAAATCCCTTGAAAATGCCATTAGTTCCTCCTCCGGCTCCCTGAGCCTGAACAACTACCGTGAGGTTGTCTCCCTCTATAATGCTGAAGGAAAAGAGATGGACCGTTTTCAGTATGGCAGCACCAAAGAGGGAATCTC
>CAZTWC010000009.1:795-34626 GCA_964617105.1 uncultured Myxococcia bacterium | reverse complement strand
GGATCATGAGCGATTACATTCATTTTCAGGCCCAGAGCCCTGTCTGCCACCACTTTGCCGATAGCGCCCAATCCCAGGACGGCCAGAGTTTGTCCTCTGAGTTCAGTGCCCATAAAATTTTTCTTTTCCCATTTCCCCGCTTTCATGGAGATATTGGCCTGGGGAATCATCCTGGCCAGGGCCATCATCATCGCAATGGCGTGTTCAGCAGTGGTCACTGTATTGCCGCCCGGGGTGTTCATCACCACGATATCTTTTTTGCTGGCCGCTTCCAGGTCAATGTTGTCAACACCGGTGCCGGCCCGACCTACTACCTTTAACTTACTGGCCGCCTGGATCACCTCTGCGGTAACCTTGGTGGCGCTGCGGACCACTAATCCATCGTAGTTGCCTATGAGTCCGATCAACTCATTGGCCTGTAAGCCAGTGTTTACATCCACTTCAATACCCCGTTGTTTAAATATTTCCTGGGCGATCTTGTCGGCTTTATCAGAAATAAGCACTCTCATAATAACACTCCTTATATTACATTATATCTAGAATCCGTAACCTGAATTAAGAGGCCAATACTATTTGATATCAGCCCTATATACCAACAATCAGAAATAATTGAAACCCAAAATATTTTTTCTAACTTAATTTGTGCGGTTTTATTTGCCTTTGTTGGCAAGTATGTTACGGGATTTTCTTTTTGGCGAGCTGATTTAAGCAGCCTCTAAAATAAATTATCAGAGTAGAAAGGATTTGTTCAATCTTATAACCATTTTGCTCGGCTTTGGTCATACATAAGATCTTTTTCAAATCATTAAAAAAATCAAAATGACCGTCTTTGGGCATTGACTCCAACTCTTTCAGCAAACCATCAACCGCTTTGAATAGCACTTGATCCATAGTATAGGGGTAGTGTCGCCCCAGATAATCCAGCAACAGGTTTTCCTCTTGGACTAGATCTATTTCCAATACCTTGTCTATTCCCTCTTGGCTACTTTTGGTTACAGTAAAATCGGGAATATTCCACCAGAACCGGTAGATGGTCCATTTTATTAACTGTTCCTGCAACTCCTTTTCGGTGGCTGAGCATCTTACCAGGGGGATCTGTTCCATAATGCCCATATCCTGGTTGAACCAGGAGGCGTAGACTCTTACTTGCTCTTGGCACCCAAAGGGCTCAGGCAATACAGCGTAACCTTCCGGAGCTAGTATAGATTCCAATTGATGCCCATAGTGGATGGCCCACTTTACCACCTGACTAACCTTTTCTGGGGTCAACAGGTTTCGGCAGTCAAAATGGGTGCACTCTTCAGGACAATTACAGGGGATGCAATCCAGTTGAGGCAGCATGGAGAGCACGTTTTGAGCGTATGCACCGGTTTCCAAAGGGGTGCTGGGTCCGAAAAACAGAGCCACCACTTTGATTCCGTGCATGGCTGCCAGGTGCATGGGGCCGGTATCATTGGTGATTAGCAGGGAACAATGTTTTAAAATAGATAAAGTATCTTCAAATCCATAGCCAGCAGCATTAATAACCTCTCCATCCATGTCGGACAATATCTGGTTACATAACTCTTTTTCGTCTGGCGATCCAATGGTAACGATGCGGGCGGAAAACTGTTGGGCCAGCAGGTTACCCAGGCGAGTAAAATATTCGGGCGGCCAACGTCTGAAGGGATCGGCGGATCCGGGTTGAAAGGCGATAGTTAATTTTTTATCATCTCCGGTCCCGGTCAGACCCAATTGCTCGCCTATTTTATTGGCGTTATTGACATCTAAAGTGGGCGGTGAATTCAGTTTACCTCCCCCAAGATGGGTCCAGCCATCGGCCAGGTTCAACAACGCCAGTTTTCGGAAAAGTACGCACAGGGAGAGATAAGAACTCCACTTGCTCTGTAAATAAATATCAGATTCACGTATCTTGACCCGTCCATTGATTGAATCAGTTTTGGTCAATCCGGCCAAAACTGAGAAAGATTCCTCACTGTGCAAATTTACCAGCCGGCAATTTTCCAGGGTGTTTATTTTATCTACCAGGTTGGCAATATGGCCCAGGGTTACAGCCCGGCAAAAAGGTTGCTTGGTATTAAAAAATTGATCCGCTGGAGGTAAATTCATCAGTAGGAGTTGGTCTATCTGGCTATATTTTTGGCAAATAAATTGGTAACCAGGTGAAGTTACATAAGTGAGTTGACTTTGGGGCCAGGTTTGTTTGATAGACTGCGCCAGAGGAAGGCTCTGTAAAACATCACCCAGCCGGTGCTGACGAATAATGCAAAAGTTTAGGGCTTTTGTTTGATCAGACAAACTCTATCTCCCCTTGAGGCGCATATAAGTTAAATAGGTTATCATCTCATTCTTAGCCTTTTGATGGTCATTAAGGTCTGGCCAACCTGGTTCCAGGTCTGCTTTGGGGATCCCTTTTTGGGCCATATCCAGGTATAGATTTTCTCTCAGCGGTGTCATCTCGGCGCCATCTGAAATAAAATTATAAATTTGGGCCAAATAGAGGGGGTATAATTGTAACCAGGGAGGATTTTTTATAAAAAAGAGTTCGTCTAATATGGCATTTCTCAGTTTCCATCCTTGCAACAGGACCCGGGCTTCCTCCAGGTCGGTGCCTACCAGAACAAGATGATGCCGGTTTAGCAGTATTTCGGTGAAATCGTGTATTTCCAGCGCCCGGATAAAAACTCCCAAATCTGGTTCAACAATTGCCTGGTGCCGAATTCCAGAATCTTTAAGCAACTCAGGAATATATCCCAGGCCGCAACCAAAGACTACCAGGGCCCAGTGGTTATTGTTGGTAGTTTTATCCAGAACTTTTTTGATGGTTTCTTTTGCCTCTTTTTGGGGATTGTACCGGCTGTGTAAATAGATTTTGCTCTCTTGGGCCAACAGAGTTGGAAAACCACTTTTGGTGGGGATTATAGGAGGTAACTCATCCCGGTTATAACTGGAGATTGCCCTGTAGAGTTTTGGATACACAGCGGCGATAGACTTAATATCGGTTTTCATCTATTTTTTCATGCCCAACTGTCCGGACACGGGCACCGGACAGAACAAGTGATAACGCAATAGAAATGCAAGGTAATTAACGTAACATGGTATTTTATCTAATACAACATAAATAGTTTAGCATTTTCGATAATTCCTGGCATAGATATAGCATATAATAAACAGAATTCGTCCGAGAAGGGGATTTTCGGACAGGAACCAGGTAACCCATGTTTTTAGAAAGGAGATGTAATGCAAAGATTGGTTTTGGTGATGTTATCGGTCATGCTCATTAGTCATGGAAAAATGGTTTTGGCGAATCCTTGTGAGGGAAAAATAGCAATTAATCGGGCATCCATAAAAAAATTGACCTCTCTGCCAGGAATCGGCAAAAAGAAAGCGCTGTCCATTGTCAGGCTTAGGAAAGAGCAGCCCATTATAAAAATTGAAACTTTGGTGCAAGTAAAGGGGATCGGAAAAAAAATATTGGCAAAAATTGGTGATAAATTATGCGTGCAACCACAATTACTATTGCCGCCTTTGGCGCCAATAGTAAAGCCGATTACTCCACCACCACCTGGAAGTGGTACCCGGAATTTTTACCGCCCAGGTGAAGTTGATTAACTCCTGGCTGCAATTGCCCCCGGTTTTCCATGGCCCCACCGCCCAGGAGGACATCGTTGAGAAAGGTTCCCAAAGAACTGCCGCGGTCCCGGATATAATAGTTCTCGTCAGATTTCAAAAAGGCAAAATGATTTCGAGAGATAAAAAAGGGTTTGCCATCAACCAGACGGAGATCATTTTTCAATAAAGCATCTTTCTGGTGATGCTTGGTCTTTCTGCCAACCAGTAGCGGGAATTTTTCTATCCCTATCTCCCGTCGGCCCAGGGCTTTCTCTGCCTTTTTGCTAACCGCCTTTAAGGTAACTATCTTTTCAGTCGCCGCCTCGATTTTGGGACTTTCATCTATTTTCTTGCCGTACTGTTCTAAAAAAAGATACCTTTCATTCATATTGCGCAGTCGTTCAAAGAGCATCTTTATGATAGGTATTATCTGGTCTGGGTCATCGGTCAGAAAATGGTTAAAATCTTTTCTGGTGATCTCCTGAAGTATGGTCTTGGTTACTGCCCGAATACTGGCGTACCTCGGCCTGTCGTCAATCAGTGACATCTCGCCAAATATCTCCCCCACTGCCAGTTTTGCCAGCGCTACCACCTTAGACTCTATGGTTTTGAAAACTTCAACCTGGCCCTCTTTAATAATAAAAGCCGATTTTCCCAGACTCTCCTCTTTTAAGATAACCTCTCCAGGCTCATACATGATCAAAGATTTCATGATTTTATTACTCCGCCAAATGACCGATAGGCAAAAATTTAATTTTCTTATAGAATTATGGTATATTAGTAAAGAACCAGGTAATTTGCAAGAAAAATAGTTAGGAGGTTTTGTTATGAAAAGGTGTTCCTTGGGTTTCCATAAGCGGTTATTATTCATGGTTTTATCGGGCCTGTTTTTATTGATGGCCAATTGTGGCGGTGAAGATAAATCTGTCGATAATGGCCCGGTTCAGGGCGGTAAAATCCCTAAAATTACAATTCTCTCTCCTGCTGATGGAGATGCCTTTAACCAGGAGGAGATAACGGTTAAAGGGAAGGTGGACGGTGAGCAACCTTTAAGCGCCACCTTTAATAATGATCCCCTGTCACTGGATGCCAATGGCAATTTTGAACAACAAGTTACCTTTAAACAGCCAGGATCTATGACTATAACGATCGCTGCTCAAAATAATAATGGTTCAGACCAGAAAGATTTATCCCTGATATATGACATTGAGCCTCCTGATATTGAACTGGATCTATCCCAAAGGGCTACGTTCCAAGATATGAACAAGGTTACCAGTTTAGTAATAAAGGGAAATGCCAAAGACCAGGATTCCAAGATTGTCACAGTGAAGGTCAATGGATTACCAGTGTCGGTTGATGCCAGCGGCAATTTTCAGACCAACCTGGTTCTAAAGCATGGCTCAACCCTCATTAAGGCTGAAGCCATTGATAAAGCCGGCAACCTGTCTGTCTGTACCATGGCTAACATTGCGGGCCGGTTTCAGGCCCAAACCGCCTATGTTCCCGAGGGGCTTATCGTTCACATGGGTAAAAATGGGATAAAAATGTTGGAAAACATTCTTATGCAAGAGTTTGAGAAATTGGATATCAAAAAAAAACTAGTTGAAGCGAGTCCTTTTCAGGCCTCTTCTGATTTGAAAATTACTATCCACAAGGTTAATTACGATGCGCTAAACTTGTCTATTGTGCCCATGAACGGTTATGGCTTAATTAAGGCAGAGATTGAAAATCTATATATTGACTGTACAATTGACGGTGTTGTACCGGTGATTGGCAGTACAAAATGGAGAGGCTGGATAAACATTGGCCGGGTATTGTTTGAAACCACCTTTGATGTAGAGATCGAAAAAAAGACCCGTATCCTAAAATTGCAGGTCGATCCGGTGAAATTAGAGTTTGAGACCTTTACTTACGACTTCGAAGATATCTATAACTGGGTAGAAAATTTGGTTAAAAGCACAGTCAGGCAAAAATTAGAAGACGAGATCAAAAATATTATTGATGAACAGATACAATCTATGGTTAAGGAATACAATGGTAAACCGGCTGAAATTTCTTACGTTCAAAAGATTGATGACAAAGAGGTTACTTTAAAAACCCAACTGGTGGATGTGAAATTTATGCCTGACCAATGCCATGTGGTGGGCGATCTGGCCGCTTTTCGGGATCCAGCATTAGGCCCTTTCAAAGGAAAGGGATACCTGTATAAACCCAATCAATCCAAACCCCAAATTAGCGGTGACGGAATTACGGTGGCGATGAGTGACAATGGGATAAACTCCCTGGTTTCCGCTTTTTGGGAAGCGAGCCTGCTAAATTATTTGATAGACGGGGAAACCACCCAGTTAGGCGGGCTTGACCTGAAGGTGCAAATGTTAGGAATGATTCAACCACAGATACCCAAACTGTTCGATCCTGAAAATTTTCTGTTGTTGGATGTCAACACGCTTTTACCTCCTGTGGTGAAGCCTATTCATGGAAATGACCGGAATGTCAGCGCGATCTCCAATGAGATCGGCCTGAAATTCACCGAAAAAATTGGCTCCGGAAAGGGGAAAGATATTTTTGAACTGTCTCTTTTTGTGGACACTGAAGCCAATTTGGTTATTAAGAATAGCAAACTGGATATTAGCCTGGTTGATCCCAAGATAGTTGCCGAAATTATCAGTCAGGACAGCCGTCTGCCCCATGAAAGTGAAACCGAGAAAAGGGTGGTCAACTTGACCTCCATTTTGCTGCCCATTATCGAGTCCAAGATGAAAGACATCTCCATAGAGGAGTTGTTAAATTATATCCCTTCGGAAAAACCGGACATTAAGATTAGAAGTGGGAGTAATGAGGAGTTTTTGATCGTGTCTATTGATTAGTTGGAGATTTACCCGATTCTTATTTTGTTCTTTACTTCTATTATATAATTGAAACTCTCTATTATCCGGCGGGGGGGAATAAGCCCCCTCTTTACCCCATCCATGATGGAGGCGACTATTTGAGGAATATACCCGGGTGAGATGGTGATAAAACTGTTGATACCAGCGTTTACTGCCTTAACCACGTAATCGCCCAGGGCGGTCTCGTCCTGGTTGACTCGGGTTAACATCAACAGGTCGTCGGACATGATGATCCCTCTGAAATTATAGCGGTTTCTTAACAGTTCGATGGTTTTGCCAGAGAAAACCGCCGGACAAGTAGGATCATAGGGGGTTTTGACATACCCCATCATAACGGAGTCCATTTGAGTATTTAACATAGCCGATTGAAAGGGAATTAGATTGGTCTGGAACTGTTTTTTTTCGGGTAAAATGGCGATACATTCGTGGGAATTACCCCGTAATGCGGGGTTGTCTTCCCGCCTGGACATACCTTCGCCCACAAAGTGTTTACCCACAGTGGCCAGGTAAAAGGGGCGCTTTTTTTTGCCGTTTTTAGCCGATTTGATAAAATTGCAACCCAATTCCGCCACCACTTGAGGATCAGTGCCAAAGGAGCGGTTAAATTTTTCTATGCATCCCAAATCGTTATTAAAACTTTCCACCGTATCCAGACAAGGCCCCAAATTCATGTTGATGCCGCAGCGTCCCATAACTTTATGAAAGGTCCTGGACCAGTTTCGTACCTCTTGCAAGTACCCTTTTTTGTCGCGGATTTTTAGATACTTGCGTCCAAAGTATTCGGCTGATGGGAATTTGTAAATATGGTCTAGTCGATTGACTAATCCCCCTTCGCAGTCGGTCGCAATAAATAGGGGTATTTTACTGAGAGATTGAAAATATCCACTTAATTTGCCGATTTCGTTTCTGGATTTTTGGCGGATATCATCCTCGGTGCCCATGTATATGATGCCACCCGGTTTGAACTCTCTAAGAACATTTTTAGTGGTCAGATGAGGTTCTAAAATATTGGATGAATCTTTTTTATCTACCCCGGAGATGATCATCTGGCTCACCATCTCCTTAAAATTCACCCGTACAGTACGGAAATCTCCCCGCCCATTTTGAACCCGCACCGAAAAGATCTCGTCCATAGGCAGGTAAATGGGTGATTCCTGCGGTGTTTGCTCCTGGCTAAGAGTTTCCTTGACTCTTCCAGCCATCTTTGGCCCCAATCTTTTCTCTGACAAATAGATGTTGCGGTAGATGATCTTGCCGCACAGTGCCAGGTTGGTGAGGGTCAGGAGCCCAATCCCGCTATAGCCTAAAAAATCACGTCGGTTCATAAAATTTTCTAAAAAATAGTTGCAAATTTTCCATACTATTAAATTCTATAAAGGGTTTGATAAAAAGTCAAGAATGTGGATGAAGTTATATTAAATGCTGGAAAACAGATCTCCATAGACAGAGAATTTATTCCATGCTAATATTATTGTTTAAAATCTACAATTAAGGTAATGGCTCGCTCAGAAATAAGTTTGCGTTATGACACAGTAATGGTCAGAATTCAAATCTATTTTTGTAAACAGCCTGAGGAGCAATTATGAAAATATTGCTGGTTGGAAGCGGGGGCCGAGAACACGCCCTCTTGTGGAAGATAGCCCAATCTTCCCTGGTAGATAAAATTTTCTGCGCACCTGGTAGCCATGCCATGGAAGATCTAGCCCAACGGGTGGATATCGGGGCTGATAATTTGATGGGATTGGCCGATTTTGCCCAAAAAGAGAATATCCAACTTACCGTGGTGGGACCTGAACAACCACTGGTAAACGGTATCGTGGATATTTTTCAGCAACGAGATCTCCCCATTTTTGGTCCCCAAAGCAAAGCCGCCGCCCTTGAAGGAAGTAAAATTTTCGCCAAAAATTTGATGAACAAATATCATATTCCTACGGCAGCATTTTTTTGTACCGATGACCTGGCGCAAGCCAAAAAAAAGGTGGCCAATTTCTCCATGCCAATAGTTATTAAAGCAGACGGTTTGGCGGCAGGTAAAGGGGTGGTGATTTGCCACCACCTGGATTCTGCGTTTAAAACTTTGGAAACCATGATGAGCGGAGATATGGTGGGTGAAGCGGGCAAAAAAGTGGTGATAGAAGAGTTCCTCCAGGGAATTGAGGCTTCTTACATGGTATTGAGCGATGGCCGCAACGTACTTCCCCTGGCCTCAAGCCAGGATCACAAACGGGTTTTCGAAGGGGATGAAGGGCCCAATACCGGAGGGATGGGTGCCTATTCACCAGTCCCCTTTATCTCTCCTGAAACCGAAAAAAATATTTTAAACAAAATAGTCTTCCCCCTCTCTCTGGCGATGTCCAAGGAGGATTGCCCATACAGCGGCATTCTCTATTTTGGTCTGATGCTGACCTCTGATGGACCTAAGGTGTTGGAGATCAACTGCCGCTTTGGCGACCCCGAAACCCAACCTCTTATGATGCGTCTCAAAACCGACCTGGTCAAACTATTTCTAGCCTGCAGCCATGGTCGTCTAAGTATGTCAGCCATTGAATGGGATCCCAGGACAGCCGCCTGCGTGGTGATGGCCGCCGGAGGATATCCGGGAAAATATTCCTGCGGAGAAAAGATAGAAGGGCTGAAAACTATTGACGGACAGCAAAATACTCAGGTATTTCACGCTTCCACCAGGAAAGAAGGTGACCAGTGGTTCACCAATGGGGGTAGAGTATTGAGCATCACCTCTCTGGGCAATGATTTAAAAGACGCTATTCACAACGCCTATAAAAGCGGTGCCCATATTCGCTGGAAAGATTGCCATTTTAGAAAAGATATCGGGTACAAAGGTTTGGATTTTTTAACTAAGGGCTAGCCCTAAATGACCAGGCTGGCAGCAGTTGTCAGCCATTTTTTACCCCTGTTTTGGAGAAGTTAAATGAATAAAGTTTTAATTTTAATGGGCAGTGACTCAGATCTAACCACCATGGAACCGGCAGTTAAGATGCTAAAAGAGTTGGAAGTTGAACACGAGGTTCATGTCTCCTCCGCCCATCGCACTCCTAAAAGGACCCAGGAGTTAGTTATCCGGGCCAATGACGAATTCGCGGTGATCATTGCAGCGGCCGGCTGTGCTGCTCATCTGGCCGGCTTTTGCGCAGCCCATAGTAACTTGCCGGTTATCGGCGTCCCTATTGCCGGTTCCCTGGGGGGTATGGATGCTCTATTATCTACCGTACAGATGCCATCGGGTATCCCGGTAGCCTGTATGGCCATTGGTAAAGCCGGAGCAAAAAACGCCGCTATCCTGGCCGCTCAGATTATCTCTATAAATTCAGAGAAGCATAGAGATATTTTACAAAAAATGCGCCAGGCGATGGCTGCGGCAGTGGAGAAAAAGGATCAACGCCTGCAAGAAAAACTATGACCATACTGTCCACCTATTTTGCCCGTCAGATAATTGGAGCCACTTCTACAATTTTCTTTTCTGCCTATATTTTCTTGTTGCTGATCCAGGCAGCTCGTCTGTCGGAGATAAATCCCGCCCTGATATTCCAGAGTGACCAACTGCTAATTTTGCTCTATGCTCTGCCCCACTTTATCACTTATCTTTTGCCGGTTTCATTCCTGCTGGGCCTTCTATTAACCTATAATCGCCTCCGTCAGGATAATGAAATAATCGCCTTGAAAAATACCGGGCTGAAAAAAAGTGCCTGCTTTAAAATACCTTTTTTAATCGGCGGGATCTTTTTTCTGTTCCTTCTGGCGGTTAGTTGTTACCTGGAGCCGCTGGGTTTGAAGGCCATTAAATCCAAACTGCTGAATGGGGCTAAACGAGAATTGCTCCGAACCATTACCGCCGGCTCCTTTAACTACTTTTTCAATGACCTGGTGCTCAGAGCATCATGGCGCGGTCAGCCGGTAAAATTAAAATCCGGGGGTTGGAAATCATCCTGGAAAGGAGTGGTAATTATCGATCGGAGAGATCCGCAGACCGAATCTATCACCTTTGCTAAACGGGCGGAACTGTCGCTTTCTCCACAAAATATGTTGCTGGAGTTGAAATTGGAAAAAGGGGCAATCCACCTTTACAATCACAATCACAGCCAGGGATACCAGTTAGTCAATTTTCAGGAGCAGCATTTGAAGTTGAATTTGAAAAAAATGTTGAAAAACAGCATTAAATTTATCTCAAACCTGCAGACGCTCAGCCTGGGAGATCTTTTCCGGGAATTGGAGTCGGAAGTCCAAACCAAAAAACTAAACAACCTGAGATTGGCTTGGCAGCGCAAATTTTCTTTCCCTTTTTGTGTGCTGCTCTTTGTCTTACCGGGAGTGTGCCTGGGAGCCGGAGCGGGCGGAAAAGGACGTCACAAAAGCTACTTGTGGGGTATCCTGATGGTAGGCATCTATTTTATCCTTTGGCAAACCGCCGATACCCTGGATTTTTTTTCCCCTTTGGCCGGTGCTTGGATGCCCAATTTGGTAATCTTAGTTATGGGCGTGTACCTGCTAAAACGACTTTCATGGTAAAAAGAGGCAAACTGTTTACCAGAAAAGAGTTATGGTTATAAACATTATTTTTAAATATATCTCATTGATGTTAATTAAACGCCTGGCTATTGGGATGTTGGGACTCTGCTGCCTGGTGCTGGTGGTGGAGTCGATAAGTTTGAGCAAATATCTGGCTAACAGCAACATCACCGCCCTGGAATCTTTTTATCTCTTCTGCCTGCGGCTGCCGGAAATAATTTTCCGCACCTCCCCATTTTTGGTCGCATTTTCAGTGATTATGCTATTTGCCCACCTGAAAAAAAGCAACCAGATAAAAGCGATGATATTGTCCGGCGCCAGTTATATCAAATTGATAACTCCAATTTTATTGGTGGCCATAGTTTTCTCTATATCAATCTGGTTTTTTAACCAGTATATTTCCCCTATAACCAATCAGAAACTGGATAATATTAAAATCGGCAAACTAAAAATGTTCACCCGCAAATGGACCGACTTCCACCGCCAGGGAAAATGGTTTATGCATAAAAATATTCTCTACGGTATCGGAAGCCGTAAACCGGCCGGCAACTCTATTTTGGCCATGAATATTTTTGAACTGGACCATAATTTTCTTCCCCGCACCAGAATACTGGCTAAAAAAGCGGATTATACCCCTGGGGGCTGGGTTCTGGAAGGAGTTGAAAAATGGGATTTCAACCTGGAAAAAGGATTACGTTTATCTTCCTTTAAAACTGTCCGGGAATGCTTTCCATTTTTAAAGGTGCACTATGATTTTTTTCAGGATAATAATGGTTATCCTTCGGAGATGAACTTTCAACAATTAAATCGGTTGATTAAGGCCAGAAAATCTCAGGGGCAAACTATTTTACCCTACTTAATAGAGTTATATCAAAAAGCCCTGGTTCCTATAAACGGAGTTTTTTTATCAATTATCGCCGCTATGCTTTCGCTGATTTTTTTGCAGCGGGCCAATCCGATTTTTAATATTCTTATGGCCACCTCACTATCTCTCTTCCACTGGGTTTTGACCAGTACTTGCAATAAATTGGCGGTTGGGCAGGTAATTTCACCGATTATGGCAACTATAATACCGTTCCTCCTAATTTCGGCCGTCACCTGGGGTATTGCCAAAAAAGCCGGTCAGAGGTAAAATAAAAAATTATGACTACACAAAATCAAATTGAGCAATATCGCGGGCAGGCTTTGCAGTTACTAAAAAGTGAGCCTATCGAAGCAGCCAGAAAATTCAATCGGCTTTCCCCGCTGGAACAGGAACAGGTCCTGGCCTCGGTTTCCGGGAAAAACTTTTTGGAACTTTTGCTGATGGCCAAAGAACCCCACTTGCTGATCAGCCGTTTTTCCCCGCAGGATATCTACTTGAATATCATAAAAATTGGCCCGCAAGACTCCACCTCCCTGGTGGCGATAAGCACTTCGCAACAGTTCCAACTCCTGGTAGATATGGAATTTTTCGACAAAGATCAATGGTTGCGGACAGATAAGATACTCCAATGGTTCTCTATTTTGGTGGAATGCGGCTCTAAAAAGGTAGTGGAAATATTTAACTCTCTGGATATGGAATTGCTGGTGTTGATTTTCAAGCAGTTAGTGGAAGTTTACATACCCAATCCCGACCTGGACAAAGAGGAAAACCAAAATTTGCTACCCAAGTTTACTCTGGATGGCACCTATTTTTTAAATTTTAAAAACCATTCGGCAGCTCAACTGCTGCCAAAACTATTAATGCCCCTAATAGTGGAAAGCAACAGCCTCTACCACTCCCTGCTGCTGCAAGTTTTAATGGAGTGGAACAGCCAGGTTGAAAGCGAGGCCACCTCCTGGCGGGAAAAACGTTTGCTTGATTTGGGATTTCCAGCCAGGGACGAGGCTGCTCCCATCTATACATTTATTAATGATAAGGGGATAGAACATTTGCCTCAGCGGATAAAATCACTTCGACCGCTGGAAGATAAAAATGCAATCCATCTCCAACTGCTCTATGAACCGGAAAACCTGTTTAATTTAGCGGTTGAAAGGCTAGTTGAACCGGATGTGGCCGAAGAGATATACTTTGAAATTACCGTGCTGGCCAATAAAATCTGGACTTTAAGCAATTTTACCGAACTCGATCTGGAATCACTTAAGTTTTGCCTTAAAAAAGCCCGGAACTTTATCACCATGGGGGCTAGATTCCTGGGTGGGAACAGTGTTGAAGGGATGGCCAAGATATTGGGGCAATATTATCTGCAGAGTTTATTTCAACTGGGTTTCTCCCAGGCAATTAAGTTAAAACTTTTACTCAATCGTTTCAGACAGAGTGAATGGCTCTCTACCTATAAAGAAATTGAGCAATATTTCCCCGATTCCTACCAGGAAGTAATATCGGGATTGGGCAAACATCATCCTTGCTATTTTGATCAGAGTTACAGCCAGGGAACCCGTTTCCGCGACTTTCAAACCCTGGAAGAGGTTCTGGAAAGCGAAAAGAGATTGCGCGAGATAAGCGGGCTTGGTGAACTCCTATTCAAAGGATTTGGTCTCAATGCCGCTATTTTGGACCAGGCCGGGGAAAAAAATGAAGACCTGGATTTGAAAATGGTTTTTAACACCTTGGCTATAAACCGGTTATCAAGAGATCGGTGGGAACTAATTCCTCTAGAGAGCGGGCAACTTCTAAATTTTATAAGAGAGTTTTTTAGCCAGGAGGGCAAATTGGCAAAACCATGGAAAAATGGTTTGATTGAACAAATTGAGCATCTGAGCATGAACTGTTCCCAGGAGAATCGTTCTGCTATGATTTTATTTTGTAGACAACAACTTAAAAACTTAGAATTGGAACTGGCGCCATTAAGCAATTGTAGGGAAACAGATATCCGCTTTGTCCAGGATGTATGGGTCTCATTTTAACCTTCAACCCGGCATTTTTATTCATTCTTAAAACCAAAAAGGAAAATACTATGTTTACTGGAACGATAGGAATTATCGGCGGAACCGGATTATATCAATTGGAAGGGCTGGAAAATATCCGTGAAGTTGAAATCGACACCCCTTTTGGCAAACCCTCGGATAACTATATTATCGCCCAACTGAATGGGATGGCAGTAGTTTTCTTATCCCGCCACGGCCGGGGACACCGGTTGATGCCCAGCGAACTCAATTATAGAGCCAATATCTATGGGATGAAAAAATTGGGGGTGGAGAGAATTATCGCCATCTCGGCGGTGGGCAGTATGCGCGAAGATATTAAACCCTCCGATATAGTTATAGTGGATCAGTTTTTTGATCGTACCCGAGGAAGAAAAAGCACCTTCTTTGGCGACGGCATAGTGGCTCATGTTGGTTTCGCCGATCCAATCTGCCCGGATCTGGCTCAACTGGTCTATCAGGCCGCCACAGATGTTGGCGCCACGGTTCACCAGGGGGGAACCTATATCTGCATGGAGGGGCCGCAATTCAGCACCCGGGCGGAATCGAACATATACCGCAGGTGGGGAGTGGATGTAATCGGGATGACCAACCTGCAGGAAGCCAAACTGGCCCGTGAGGCAGAGATATGTTTTTGCACTGTGGCCATGGCCACTGACTACGATTGCTGGCACACCGACCACGATGACGTCACTGTAGAGGCGGTAATTGAACTGTTAAACAAAAATGTGGATATTGCTAAAAAGATTTTAATCACAGCGATCCCCCGCTTGACCGAAGAGAGAAAATGCTCCTGTCCCAATGCCTTAAAGGATGCGATCCTTACTGCGCCCGATATGATACCTGAAAAAATCAAGACTGGTTTAAAACCGCTTATCGGTAAATATCTTTTGTAATTGCACCACTTTAGGATAAGTAAAACTAATATTTGTTCTGCATATCTCCCGACCTTTACCGGTAAAGGAAAAATATTATAATGCTCAATGATTTAATGATCCGCTGGGCTAAAATCGCTTACGCACATCCCTGGAAAATAGTGCTGGTGGCGCTTTTAATATCAATTGCCGGTGGATATTTAACCACCAAACTCAGTATTAATAGCGACTTTGCCATGCTGCTGCCAGAAGATGCCCAAAGTGTCAAAGACTTAAAAGCCATCTCAAAACGAATGGGGGCTTTGGGCACCTTGATTGTCCAAATCCAGGGTGATGATTTTAAGGCCATGAAGCGGCTGGTGGACGATTTGGTAGTTCGGCTAAAAGCATATCCTCCCAGCCAAATCCGTTTTATCGATTACAAGGTTAACGAGCAAAAAAAGTTTTTTAATAAAAACAAATTTCTCTATGTAAAAATCAAAGAGTTAGAAAAATTTAAACAGGAGTTAAAAAAACGGATCGCCACAGAAAAGATGAAAGCCACTGGATTTTTTGTCGACCTGGAGGAGGAAGAGGAGGGGGAAGATTCCCCGGGTGAAAAAAACCTGGAGATGTCTAAGTGGAAAGAGAAATACCGGGAAAAAATCGAAGTCTTTGATAAATACCGGGATGGGTATCTCACCGACCGGGAAGGCAAAACCATACTGGTGGTGATAAAAACCCCAGGAACAGCCACTGGGGTTGATTTTGCCAAACAGATTGTCACTAAAATTAAAAAAGAGATATCTGCCTTAAATCCTACCTCCTATCACCAGAGTATCAAAGTTTATTACACTGGTGGATTGCAGACCCTGATAGAGGAGTATTACGCTCTAAGAGATGATATCCTGGTAGTTTCCAATATCTGCGTGGGGCTGGTGTTGTTGGCGGTCACCATCTATTACCGCTCCATCAGGATGACCGGCATCCTATGTATGGGATTATTGGCGGGTTTGCTTTCCACTTTTGGCCTAACCTTTTTAAAAATTGGATATCTCACCGCCTCCACCGCCTTTTTAGCCTCTATTGTGGCTGGTAACGGCATCAATTTTGGCATTTATTTTTTGGCCCGGTACATGGAGGAGCGGCGTTATGGCCGACCGGTTCAGGAAACACTGTCTATTACTCTCATCGGAGTGGTAAGGAGCGTTTCCACCGCCGCCCTGGCGGCAGGTACCTCCTATTTATCACTAATGTTTGAAAATTTCCGCGGTTTTAGCGAATTTGGCTTTATCGGTGGCGCGGGGATGTTTATCTGCCTTATTTTTGCTCTTACCCTTAACCCGGCGCTGGTGGTGCTGATGGAACGCCACTGGCCATTTAAACAGATAACCCGGGAGGCGGGAGAAAAGGGGCGGATATTTTCCTTTGCTGTAGCCTGGATATGCCAGCGCTTTTCCCGGCCCATTTTTGCGGTGGGCATCTTGCTTTCATTGGTATCTTTGGTTGCTCTGGTATTTTTTCTCCGCGACCCCTTTGAGTACTCCTACAAGAAATTGCGCAACCAATATTCCCGTCAAAAAGGTTCTGGCGCCCTGGACACTCAGTCTGAATCGATCCTGGGCGAACGCTCCTCTCCCCATGTTATCCTGGCCGACCATCTGGACCAGGTGCGCCCCATGAAAAAAGCGCTGGAAAAATACAAAGAGGACGTTGCCAACCCTGAGCACCGGGTAATTAATAATATAAAAACCGTTTTTGACTATTTGCCAGGTGATAAGGACGCTCAAAAAACAAAGTTGGCCTTGTTGATGGAGATCCGGGAATATATCCTGAAAAACAAGTTCGACTTTTTAAGTCCGGAGGACAAGAAAACTCTGGAAGATCTTACTCCACCGGCGGATTTACGCCAGGTGAGAATTGAGGACTTGCCTAAAGAGATTGTGCGGCAATTTACCGAAGAAAATGGCCGGAGGGGAACTCCTCTGCTGGTTTACATGGCCGATGACATGAGCGTTTGGAACGGCCATGACCTGAAAAAGTTCGCTGATGTAGTAAGAGAAGTAAAAATTCCCGCCCAAAAAGATGATGCCAAAGTAAAAACTATCAGGTCCTCTGGGCACGCGGTTATTTTTTCCGATATGTTAAAATATGTAGCCGATGGCGCCCCAAAAGCCACCCTGCTGGCTTTTATCCTGGTTTCTCTGGTAATTCTGCTTTCCTATAGGAGCCTGGGTCATGTACTAATCCTGGTGGCAGCTATGAGCCTCGGAGTATTACTGCAGATGGGAGTGGCCATCATGCTGCAGCAAAAAATCAACTTCCTCAACTTCATCGCTATCCCCATCCAGTTCGGTATTGGAGTTGATTACAGCGTCAACCTCTACTCTCGCTACTTAGAGGAGGGACGGGGCAGTATTATCCACTCCCTGTGCAACACCGGCGGTGCGGTGATGATTACCAGCCTAACCACCATAATCGGCTATTCTGCCCTCTGGCTCTCCCTTAACGGGGCTATAAACACTTTTGGCACTCTGGCCAACATTGGTGAGTTCACCTGCCTGTTTGTGGCCATCTTTATATTGCCCTGCTTTTTGATTCTGTTTAGGGGAGGGATGAAAAAATAGTCATTTCCTGGAAATTTGTTTCACGATTTAATCATCTATCGGTAGTAGTAACAGAAAAAATCCCCTTGCCGGAGATTTTTTTGGCGTCAGTGCCGTTGATTTCAAAAATCCATTTGCAGGCGGTTTCGTAATCCCAGGGATCAACCAGTTTGGAGAGGACAAAACGAATCATAGAATTAAATCCGGAAAGCATACTCTGGGCCTTGATAATCTTTTCTCCCAGCATGGTTGCTCGCAACTTTTTACCGTTGTTAGAGGCGATAATCCGCAGAGCCCGGGGGATCTTGTCGCCATTATCAAACTCTTTTTTATTTCGGGCATAAAATTTTATCCGATCGCTATAAAATAGAATCTTATTCTCCCGGGCTACCATAACAAAGCCGTTTAGTTTTTTTATGCCTGGCACGGTAAAGACAATAAAAGTCACAATGGTATCATCCACCTTTTGCCGCATCCGATACCAGGTTCGGGCCTGCTTCCGGGGAGATACATTGGTCAGGGAATGATCGGCGTAAACAAATCCCTCCACCTGGTGAACCCGGCCCGAAGACTTGACCAGCACCTTGCCTTTCACTTTGCCCCAGGGGATAAACAGAACCAGCCTATAATAGCGCTCTTTGCTGCCGTAAAAAACCAAAAAATCTTTGGGGCGGATGGGATCAATCAGGTTGGTAAGTTCATAACGAGCCTGGATTTTGGGATTATCTATCTGAACTATTATCTTGCCGTCTTCTCCGGTCTGAATGCTGTTTGAGCCTCCATCTTTTCCCAATGTAAGGTTAAAATTGGATTTTTTAAATCTCCATTCATCTCGGGCATATTTACTTTTGTGATCATAACTCTTTTGATCCGGGGTTTTAAACTCGCTTTTTAAAACCGCATACCCTTTTTGCAACCCCATGTTGGAGAGTATAAAACTGATATAGCCCCGGTATCCTTTAGTCAAATAAAAGGCCAGGGTATATTGCTCCAAATAGTAACGGCCCGAATTTTCCGCCTGGTCTATCGATGGTATCAAATCCTGGTGCAAATCTTTTTCAGCTTTGCAAAATTGTGGAAATATAAGCAAAATAAAGGCCACGACCTTCAAAAATGGTAAAATTACCCGGCCTTTTACTGGCAAGACCTGGTTGATAAGCCATTCAAAAGTGACTTTCCGGGCTTTATCTATCATTTTTCAACCTCTTCTTTTACCTTTTGTAGATCTGGATCATTTTGATCCAATTGGGCTGCAGTTTGTAACCACTGGCAGGCCCGTTCTTTCAAGTTCAGGTTGTTTAGAAGCCGGGCACCAAAAATCCAGGCCTTGATCTCCCCAGGCCAGGTTTTGGAGATCTCCATATACTGAAATATTGCCTGCTTTAATTTTTGCTCCTGTATCAGGTGATAAGCCATTTGATACCGGGGATAGGGAGAACTATCTCCCGCTTCGGTAATAGCCTGCTCCAACAACTCTCTTCCTTTCTTGATATTTCCGCGGATAAAGGAAATTTGAGCCAATCCGCACAAAGGTAAATAGTTGTCGGCCCCGGCTAAATTATAGGAGCCCAAAACTTCATTAGACTCCCGACATTGCCGCCAATCCCGTTTCGCCTCCTCCAGAGATCCCGATTTAAAGGCCAATTCACCTTTAAAATAGAGCAGATCACAGGTTGGCTCCACCAGCATAACTCCCTGTCGTAAAACCTGAAGTGCTTTTTCTGTATCTCCCCGCTGATTTAAAAAATCGGCCCACTGATAACAAATATCAGTTGCATAGGGCAAATTGTGGCGGATTTTAATATCCACACTCTCTAACTGCTCAAAAGCTCTCTGTAGCCATTGTTCCGCCTGCTTATTATCCTCATGCTCCTGAAGATCAGGATGGCGTAATAGTTTGGCATAATTGTAAATAATAAAAAGGTCATTTTGAAAATTTTTATTAACTAAAGCCTTCTTTAAAATAGCCTGGTTCCGTTCTAACTTGTTTTTTACCTGCATCACCTGGCTGGTGTATCCATAGTGTTTTATCAACATTGGGTGGGTGGCGGTTTTCATTCCCTGTTTTTGTCCATACTCCAAAACCGCATCCAACACCGATTCATGAAGAGGGTATTTAAACCTTATTTCAGGCCTGTTGCGAAAAAGCCTCATTGCTGTGGCAAAAGAACCACACTCTCCCTGGTCATTGATATTGCATATTTTTAAATAGTAACCCAACATCTGCGGTTGAGCCAATAAACTCCTAAATAGCTCCCGATCCATTGGCTCCACTGTTTCATCAGCATCGAGAATCAACACCCATTCTCCCCGAGCCAACTGCAAAGAGTGGTTTCTGGCCAGAGAAAAGTCCTTCTGCCAGGTAATCTGCTCCACTCTCCCCCCCATATCTATTGCAATTTTCATTCCGTTATCTGTAGAACCGGTGTCTACCACCACTATTTCATCTACATAAGGGCGGGCCGATTGCAGGCACTGCCGCAGAAATTGTTCCTCATTGCAAAGAATCATACACAAACTGACAGAGGGTGGATTCATTCATTCAACTCCAGTCTTTTCAGCATCTTCATCAACCCCACTCGACTGATACCCAATACTTGTGCGGCCCTGGTTCGATTGCCTTCCACCTGGTTCATAACTTTATTAATCAATTCACGTTCTGTTTTGAACATGATCTCTTTTACCATTTTACCCTCAAGTTCTTTATTTTGGTCCAGAATATTCCCTGCGCTCTTTGCTTCAGTTTTCCGCATCGAATCCAACACCTGGTGGGAAAGATGGTCTGGTTGGATAGAAAATCCTTCTCCCGCCAAAACTGCCGCCCGGGAAATTTCGTTTTGCAGTTGGCGAACATTGCCTGGATAGTGATAAGACTCCAAAATATCCAGTACCTCCCTGCTCATACCAACCACCTTCATCTTTTCCTGACGGCAGAACTTTTCTAAAAAATGCCTGGCCAATAGAGGGATATCCTCTTTTCTATCCCGCAAAGGCGGGATCAGAATGGGGAAAGAACTCAACCGGTAAAACAAATCTTCGCGAAACAATCCATCCTCTACCATAGACAGCAGAGAACGGTTGGTAGCGGCTATTATACGGATATCCACATTGATATTTTTCAAAGCGCCCACCTGCCGGATCTCTCCCTCCTGGCAGACCCGCAGCAATTTTGCCTGCATGGCACTACTCATCTCTCCAATCTCATCTAAAAATATGGTCCCGCCATGGGCCACTTCAAAAAGCCCCTTCTTATCTTTGTCGACCCCGGTAAAAGCCCCTTTCTTGTGGCCAAAAAGTTCACTCTCCAAAAGGTTTTCCGGTATGGCGGCACAATTCTGAACCACAAAGAGTTTTTGAGCCCGGGGTCCGTTGAAGTGAAGGGCTCTGGCAAACAACTCCTTGCCGGTACCGGTTTCCCCTTCTAAAAGAACAGTAATATGAGATTTCATCACCCGCTTTAAAAGGGTCAAACTCTTACGCAGTGCGTTGGAATTGCCAATAATCTCAACAAAATTGTCTTTTCTCTCCCCCTGCTCTATCTCCTGTTTTAGCAGTTGATTCTCCCGTTCCAGCAGGCTGTTGACCTCCTGAAGACGGCTGTAAAGTTCAATATTTTCTAAATTGAGGGAGAGTTGACCAACTACTAAAGTCAACAAATCCAAATCTTTCTGGCCAAAGCAATAATCCTGGTGACCACAGTTCAATTGCAATACGTATTTGACCTTTCCCTCCTCTCTCAAACCCGTCAGTAATGGCGCACCCATGCAGGAAGTGATCCCAGAGGCTACAATGCTGGCAGAACTCAAACTTCCTCCTTTTTCCTGAAAAATATGAGTACTTTTGGAAGTGGCTATTTTACAGGCCATAGTCCTGCTCCAAAATATATCTTCTTCCTTCCCCGCCATCTCCTGGGTTATATCCTTGATCTTCTCCTGGCCTCTCTGTTGACGAATAAAATATTTTTTTATGTTCAAATTTTTATTGTCTTTGTTCTCCAGCACCACCAGGTTGTCGGCGCGGGGAAATAGTTTCAACAACTGATCTCCCAAATTGGAAAGCAACTCTTGATGGCTAAATATGGTCTGGAAAGTTTTGTTCAGATCGTAAATTGACAAAAGAGTTTGGGGACTGGACTTAATCCTGGTTTCAATGGCCGATAACTGACTTATCTCCTGGCTGGAGATCACTACGGTTCGACCGTCACCCAACCGGTCACACACATTTTCCTCATCCTCGACCTGACAAGATGGTTGAGAGACAACTTCAAAACCTAACCGGATCCTGTCTTCGGCAAAACCCAGGCAGATTATATCCCCACTTTGCAAAAGAACAGAATTCCTTTCCACCTCCTTTTTAAGCAAGATAAGAGTGTCATCCCTGATAATACTGGTGCCATTGGTGCTATCCAGATCGCGCAAACAGTATTCCCCCTTTTGTTTGATTATTTCGGCGTGTTGAGAGGAGACAAAGGGATAGTTTAGCACTATTTGGTTATGATGGCTGCGCCCCAAAGTTATCTTAGGCTCACTTTTAAAAAATGTTCGGCTGTTATCGCCTTTTTCCAGAGTTAATTTAATCATTTTTTTCGGTTAAAAATATTGGTATAGGAAAAAGTTCCGTTAAGCGGTCCGGATAGGACGGCTCTGGCCTTTAAAGGGTCCTGGGAATCTTGCCAAATATCTATATCGTTGAGCAGATCTTCCAAGACTTCTTCATCTGGCTTATGGGGAAGTTTAACCACGCTAATCAGGGATCTTTGGACTGCATTTATAATAGAAAAAGTAGGTGAATCGCGGGCTACTGCAAAGAGTAAGAGTTGGTCAGCCGACAAAGCCAGCCGTTGAGGAAACTCCAGGTCATACCCGGAAAAACCATCCACCAAAGGTATTGATACAATGGCCCCGCTATGCTGGTTCTGCAAATTAAAGGTGATTATTTTTTCCGTAATACTGCAGGTGATATAAACGGTTTGGTTTGCACTTACAGTTAAACTGTGAGGACTCTTACAACCGGCCATTTTATCCAGGTCGTAATTTGTTTTTATGGTTGCCTGGCTATTGGCAAAAGATATCTCCAGCAGTTGCTGCTGACTACCAACTAAAGAATTTAGTGCATAAAGAACCTGGTCCTGCTGTTTAACAAATTGCAAACTGGATATCTGCATGGGAGTTTTCATATCTATTTTTTGGGGAGTGAAATTTCCCTCCTTGAGATCGTCCACCTGGAAATAATAGAGTTCGGCAAAATCCTTCATGCCCAACGCGGCCAACGAGCCATCGTCATTCACCGCCAACGACAGAGGCCTGGCAGGTAAAACAAAACGGTTAATAATTGACATTTCATCCAGGTCAATAGTCAACAAGTAGGGTTTTTCTCCCGTACCGGCTACCAGCAGATAATTAACCTTGGACAAAATAGCGCTGTCTATGGGAAGTATCTCCATCTCAATATCTTCCCGCACCGGCAAATAGCGTTCTTCTTTCTCATCGTACCAAAGGGAAAAAAGGACTCCTGATTTCTTGTCTTGACAGGCAAATAGGGCCAACAGATCTCCATTGGCTAAAAAATCGAGGCCGGTGACCGCAAAAGCTCCACACTCTTTTTTCCACAACGAGTGAGCTGGATGCTTGAACACCGAGATATTCTGGTCCAGATTTAACACTTTGAGATAGATATTATTCTCCTGGTTGTCTATATTGCACACCTTCACTTTCAGAGTATTGGAGCCTTTTTCTGCAAAAGTATCAGAGGGAATCTCAATCCTCTCTTCGGTCCACAAACTGATATCACCGCTAATCTCCTCCTCACCGAAGTATAAATGACGCTGGCTGCCTGCCCCCTGTCCCAGATTTTTCCCTTTGACCACCACAGTTTCCACCACCGTGGGATTAATAAAGGCTGGAGTCACCTCCAATATACGGGGATATTTCCCCAAAGGGATCATCTTAATATTTACCTCGCGGGTAATCCCATTCCAAATCTCTATGGGTTGGCTCTGACCTCCATGCAACTTGTTGCCATCACTGTCATATCCATTGACTATCACCTCAACCTCCTGCCCCCCCTCCAGTTTGTCCACCAGCACCCCTTTGGTCTTACAATTCACCGCCTTTTTAAAGAGAGTTTGCCCACCTTCCATCTCTCTCACTTCAACTTCAATGGTGCTAAGGCAGTATCTACTGCAGTTTAAGGAGTTCCCATCCTTCCCTGTCAAGGCCATCTTTAACTGCCTGGCTCCACCTGTATCACCTTTTTCTTGACAACCATACATCAAGAAAATCAGCAGACAGAGGCAAAATAGAAACATCGATTTCTTATTTTTTAGCCTAAAAATCATTTATAACAATTCTCAAAAGGAGCGCTGAGACATTATGGTCTGTTGCCCCAACTTTCTTGTAGTTTACCATTTTTTATCATATTATAGTTAAAAACCACCTGTCAAATAACTCGCTAAGTAAAATTTAAAATAGTAATGAAAAAAAATATCTCTGCCTATCTCTTTATTCTAATTTTTCTTCTGGCTGCCATCATTCGTCTTTACTCCGCCGGTACTTATGTGGATCTGGATGCTGACGAAAAATTTGACACCATAATGGCCAACCGTATTATTGACGGTGAAGTTGTGCTTTTGGGCAATCGGATAGACAACCTGGGCTCTGATGATTCATACTATTTTCGTCACGGCCCCCTATACTTTTACATAGTGGCCTTTGCCCTCTGGGTGGGAGGTGGTAAAGTCGCTGTTTTAATTGCCCTGTTTGAACTGTTCAACCTGGCGGGCATCCTGCTTCTATACCGAATGATCCGCCGCTATTTCAATCCCCGCATTGCCCTTTTTGCCGCCGGTTTACACTCCCTGTTTCCTATTTTGCTAATGGGCACAGACCGCCAAAGCAGAGACCAGTTAGTGGTTACCTTTTTAATTTTGATCTTTTACTCCCTGCTTAAAATTGTGGTGGAGAAAAAAAGCGTTTACCTGATTCTGCTAATTGCGTTATGGGGGATGGTGGTGCAGATCCACTTTGTGGTGGCCCTCACTTTTGTCCCGGTTTTTATATGCTGGTTGATATTCAGACCTTCTATAAAAATTAAGCATTTTCTGGCCGGTGTTTTATGCTTTATTCTGCTCCACTCCACCTTTATATACTATGAACTCACCAATGATTTTAAAAATATCCGTATCTGTTTCAGCACGGTTGAAGAGGATGAAAAAAAGGTTGACCAGGTTATGCGTCACCAGAGACTACTCTCTTTTTTGTATAACTTCTATATTCCCGATCAATTGACCCACTTGAACCAGACCTACTATTCAGTATATCCGAATTACGTTTATTCACTGCTGAGCACTCAGAAGAAAAACCTGGCCATATCCCTGCACAAATGGATAAACCTTTTAGAGATAGTAATTATTCTGGCCGGGATGCTGTTGATGCTCTATAGTCTGGCCTGTTTCCTGGCTAAAAAAGTTATGGCCCGGGGAAAATCTACCGAACCTTTGCCTTCCGAAACCAAAACCAGGCGGCAAGTGGAAAGTATCATGTTTATCTGGGGTCTGTTTTTTGTCTTTTTTCTCCTGTTTCAGGATATGGCCGCAATTACCAAGACCTATTATTATAATTTACTGCATCCGGTTCCCTTTTTGCTGGCCGGTATATTCCTGGATTGGCTTCTTGGTCTGAATAGCCTAAAGAATGGAAAGAATTCCCGGGATTTTAATGCCGGGTTGACAAATTTTAAAAACATCTCCATCTATGCTATTTTTATCCTAATTACCTTCGTGCAAGTAATTTTCAATTTCCATATCTTCTCCTCAAAAGTCTATTTTGGCCATGGAGATACCGCTTTTTACCGCTATTATGTAAATGGCGAAGATAATGAAGGGGTTAAAAAATTCAGGATAAAAAAGTGGCCCCATCTGCGGGAATATAACCTGGGATACTATGTATTGAAGGAGTTGATTTTTTACAATCGCCAACTGCCGGAAGCCTACTTTTTAATGGGACACTGGCATGAGAAAGAGAAATTTTATTCTAAGGCCATAGAGTATTACCAAAAAGCCCAAAAGAAGGGATATAGAAAAAAAGCCCTTCTGGAAAATCATCTGGAGTTTTGCCACGACAATCTGCCCCAGCAAAAACCAGAATCTGAACCTAAATTTGAGTTTATGTTTTAGCTAGCCGGGATACATCTACAATCAAAAAAATGTGGAGGCGCTTCAGTAGCAAGGCGCAGATTCCAGAATTCCCGCAGGCGTATAAGTAATACGTCGAGGACAATTCTGGAATCTGCAACGCCGCTAATGAAGATGCCTCCGCATTTTTTTAAGTTCTGCTGGGGATATTGTTATAAAACCGTATATGATCCGGATCAAAATAGATCCCCTTGTCGATGGCTTTTTTTATCTCTTTGATTCCCGGCGGAACCTTGTGGTCAGGGGTAAAATCTATCATCTCTTTAATTTTTTTAAAGGTCACCCGGTAAGAGCGGGGGTCGGTTATCTTATCATTGTTCTTGGCAATGGTATCGGGAACTATTTCAGATACCAGGGCGCCGATATCTTTTAGTTGATAATTTTCCTCGTCACAACCAACGTTGAAAATCTGGCCTCCCACCTTATCCTTGGGCGCCTTAAGCACGCACATGATGGCTTTGGAAACATCGGCCACATGTAAAAAGGGCCGCCATTGATCTCCGCCAAAGATAAAGATATTCTTCTGATAGATGGCTCTTTGAGTCAGGTAGTTGATCACCAAGTCAAAACGCATCCGGGGCGACAGACCATACAGTGTTGCCAATCTCAGAGAAGTGGGTTTGAAATCGTCATCAGAGAGTTTTATCAACTCCTCTTCCGCCTGAATCTTGGTCTGAGCATAAAGAGAAACCGGGTTAAGGGCTGATTGCTCATCCAGGATATGTTCGTCACTGGCGCCGTACACACTGCAACTGGAGAGAAATACAAAGCGGTTGATCTTTTTCATTTTGGCCACTGTGGCTAAATTCACCGTAGCCAAATAGTTAGTTTCAATGGCCAAATCTTTTTTAACTCCGCAGGCAGGGTCGCCTACGATAGCCGCCAGATGCACCACTGCTTCCGCCCCCTCCATGGCCTTGTTGACATCGGTAATATTCAAAATACTGCCGTAATGAAAACGAAAGTTGTCATATTCCAGTAATAATTCGTGATTGTAATTGCCAAACATCAATGAATCCAGGGAAACCACCTCGTGCCCCTCATTGAGCAACCTTCTTACCAAAATCGAACCAATATACCCTTGACCGCCTGTTATCATAATTTTCATTGTCTAAACCTCCTTATTTTTAAAGTCCTTATGGATGCTACTATTGTTTATAAATTATCCCCTTATCCCACTCACTCGCCCACATTTTTTTTATACCATTTAAGATAGTTCTCCATGGCCTGATAATAGGTATAGCGCGGTTTCCAGTTCAATATTTCCCGGGCTTTTTTAGAGGTGATAAATCTGCCCTTAAAACTGCCAGCCCGCTCTTCGGTGGTCTGGTAATTGGCCTTTATGCCCAAAATCTTTTCAATGGTATGAACAATATCCACCACAGTCACCTTTTCGCTGCCATTGATGTCGAAAATCTGGTTGCGGGCTTTCTCGTCCAGGCAAGCCACATTACCGGCGGCTAAATCCTTAACATAAACAAACTGCCTAAACTGCATGCCATCACCATGGATAGTTATCTCTTCACCTTTGAGAGCCTTGTTGATAAAGATGGGGTGTACAGTTTCGGGCCGGGCCCGGTCGCCAAAGGGGATACCGTAGCGAACAATAGAGAAATCAACTCCGTAGAGAAGTTGATAACTCTGCAAATAGAGTTCGGCAGCCAACTTGGAAGCAGAATAGATATGGCGGCAGGCTGGTGGGTAGAGGGGAGTATCTTCATCCACCTCATCCGCATTAGAAGCCTGATAGACCCATTCGGTAGAGGCGAAAATAACTCGCTTAACTCCGTTTTGCCGGGCTGCTTCGCACACTTTTACCACTCCCTGAGTGTTAAGTTCTGAAGAGTAAACCGGTTTATCATAATAGTAATTAACATTGGCCTCAGCCGCCAGGTGAAAAATAATTTCAGCGCCTCTGGTTTCCCGGATCATAGCCTCCAGATCCAGCACATTGGCATTGACATACTCTGCTGCTGAGGGATAGATTGGTTCGGCTATATCGATAATCTTAACCCGGTGACCCTTCTCCAGTAAGAGATCCACAATGTGAGAGCCGATAAAACCTGATCCACCGCTAACTATGCAATTCATGATATCTCCCTTTAGAATCTGGCCTGCAGCACCAGGTTAAAACCCAGTATATATGGGTCCTGAAAGTGGTAAACCGGAATTCCCAGGGCATCCTGCACCAGCCGTACCTCGTTGTTATCAACAGTAAACATCCCTTGGGCAATAAAAGCCATATATTCGCTCAGATCAAATTTACCAGTCAATTTAACGGCATAAATTGGGGTGGTTTTCTGGTTGTCAGGCAAAATTACCCGCCTGGCTCCATCTTCGCGGTACACCACCGTGACAGTACTACTAATAGGCCCGGGAGGGTTGGCGCTACTATTTATACTGACAACTTCGCTGGTGGCTGGAATCTGAATTCCAAAAATTAATCCCGGGGTAAAATGGATAGATGGAAAATGGTAATCAACCCCGGCGGCGGCAATAATATCGGGATTATGACCTGAAACCGCAGAAAAAGATTCGTAGGGATTTACGCCAGGCACATTAAAGAGCATAAAGGAGACGGTGCGGTAAACCAGGTCGGCATGTAAACGTAAAAAATCGTGCCGGAATTTGATATTGAAATCAAAAGCCATGGCGCTCTGTATTTTGGTCGAACCGACATTGTCGGCATCCTCCAGGTTTTGCATCAAATAGGAGAATTCCGTAGCAGCCGACCAACTGAAACCAGAGTTGTACTTTTGAGGTTTAAAGTAAGCAGCCATCTGTTCCGGGTCATTTTTATAGAGGTTGAAATCAATCGAGGTTTTGATGGGGATTCCTACATGATAAACCAATTGAAAACTACCGCCGCCAGCCCAGAAAGGTTTTCCCAGGATGGTGCGGTTGGGAAAAACTCCCAATTGAAAAAAACCAACGCCGCCTTCCAGCCGTAACTCATCCAGAATATCGACTCCAGTGCCGGCCAGAAAACCGTAAACCGTTTCCTCCTCTTTAACCTCATCGTTATAGAGAGTGGTGGCTTTCATGCCGGTAAACAGATAGAAACGGGGATGGTGATATTCCAATTTGAAACCCGGCACAGGGTACTTCCCACGGCTCCATTTGCCGCCAGAGTAAACCCCTTTGAATACAGAACTGCCTGCCCAGGATATCCGGTAACTGTAACCCAGGCGAAAACGATCGGAAGAGTAGGGAAAAGCGGTGAACCCCAGATATTCTTTGGGTCCGTCAAATTGATACTTGAGCCTGATATAGGAACCGCTCTCAGCCAACCCCAATTTGCGCTGGTAGTTTAACAGAAAACGGATAGCAAAAGCCGCTTCACTGGTTAGGTTATCATAATAGGTGGGCATCTGCCGATAGAGCACCAGGTGGCTCAGAGTTTCGAAACCTGAGTACTTGGTATCTAAATTATCCATGGGCTGGGTGCTCTTGGAGCGGGGATAGAAACCTGCCGCCGGACTGGAGGGGGTGGCATCACCAGCGCCAGCCAAAATATTATCGTCTGACAGGATAAAGGTGAGGCGGGTATCCACAAAATCGCTGTATTTATTTCTCACCTGATTAGATTTTTTATCCTGAGTATCCTCTGGAAGTTTCTCTTCATCCTTTTTGGCGTCTACCTCAGCCTGCACCTGGGCCGCTCTCTTCATCCGCTTTTGCAGATCCTGCTCATATTGCGGAGGGGAGACCGTGTCCCAATTATCACTCTCCTGGCCATAGGTTAAATTTGCAGTCAGAAAAAACCAGGCCATCAACAGGCATAACAAACTCCATTTTAGTTCCATTTTCATCCGTTTATATACTCCTTTAAATCAATTTTTTCCTACTTAGTTCAATTTCCCTGGCCACAGGTTATTCCCGGTATCGTAATATCTCCGGGTCGGGAAACCCGGATTAACCATTTGGGCTGAGCCAGTTGCACATTGACCAGATTGCCCCGCACATGGTTGATTTTACCGCGGCCTTCCTGTCCTTTGATCACTATCTTTCCCTGCCCTTTTTGTTCTTTAGACTCTATGTGCATCAACTCAAAATCGGGACAAGCCTCAGCCAAATTGATCAAAATTTTGCGGGGCATCTCTTTATTCTGGGCAGTATCTTTTACCCAGGGCAACACTTCTGCGGAGAACTGGCGGTATTTAAAATAGGATAATTTTTCACTGCACCCTTTTTTCTCGTAACAGTCATCCAAACAGCATTCCTCAGCGTTTTGGTTGCGGCCAGTAGTGCATTTACTATCCCGGCGCTGTTTACCCGTCATCCCTTCGCCATATTCGAAATTGTATTCCACCTCTCCATTTTTATTAAAATCGCAATCCATAAAATTATCGGGCATTAACAGATCAACTGCCTCCACCCTGGAGGACTCCACCCCCTCCAAATACTCTTTTATGGTAAGCCCCTTCAGGTTATTACGCCAGTCTGGTTCCATATCATCATGGGCAATGGTGATCACCGGGATATTGGTCCAATTAACAGTCATGGCCTTTCCTCCCTGGTAAAGCACCTGCCAGGTGGGAAAATTGAGATTGGTACTGCCGTTAAATTCCGCCACAATGCCGCTTAACCGTCTCAACTTCACCCCGGGCCATAACCCCTCGGGATAGGAGAAATTATAGATAAAAATTGAGTTGAAATCGCTTTTAGCCAGATCGGTAACAAAAAAACCTTCGTTTACCACTGCGGTCAACACCATATCGTTTCTCACCTGGCCGGTGGGGGTTTCTACCCGTTGCATTCCTACGCTATACCCCTCCAGGGAGGAGCGCCTGGTGGAAAAGGGGCCACTTACTCCCATGCGGGTGGTGATCCGCTGGATATCCTGTATGCCTGGTGCTTCAAAATGAAACAGTTTATCGGAAACTCCAAAAATATAGGCAGTTGAATTATTGCCCATATCTTCCACCCAGATGCTGGTGGGGCCGAAACAGTTAATCAGTTTTACTTTGGCCCGCAGTTTTTGCCCCTGCATCTCCAACCTGGCCACCTTGGTGGTCAGTCTTTTTTGCCCCCGGACAAAGCGGTAAACCTCCAGAACCTCGGATTTGACATCAGCAGGCTCCAAAGCCTGAAACTCCTCCATCATACCCGGGTGAACCGATATCTCCAGGTTGCCGGTAAAATTGATAGGTTGCAAGTTGCTGTCCCGGGGAGTGATTATTAATTCCACTTCAACCGGGCTGTTCTGTCCAGGAAAAGATAGAGGCTGCTCTTTGGTGCCAAAGGCACTGCTTTGAACCTCCACTAAAAAACTGACGGCTCCGTTATCTGGATTGCCCTCCTCCAGGCAACCGGCAAAAAATACCAAACCGCCCAAGAGGAGAAAAATAAAGTATATAAAATAAATTTTCATATTCAAACTCTTACTCCTTGGTTACCAAAGTTTTCATCCGGCGCTCCTCAATGGCAAACAGGCAGGGTGAATTCAAGATTTTCAGTTTTTTCACCGGGTCCACCGGCTGTGCATCCTGTCCCTTGGCAGTACCACTGCTCCCGGAGTTGTCCTGGCCGGTATCCTGGCATAATTGGGGAAGATCCTTAACTCCCCCCTGGAGTTGGCAATAGGTGGGATTCTGCTCCAAATATTCCTGGCAAGATTTAAAGTTTTTCTGCATATACTCCATCACCACATCCCGCATGGAAAGACCGGTATAGATCTTAGTGGTGTTGCGCTTTAGAATTTTAAACCCACTACCACCATTGGCAATATAATCGTTGGTAGCCATCTTATAAGTGGAATGTGAGTCCACCGTCTGGCCATTTATCCTGACACACTTGGCAGGATTGGTGTTGGTCTCCTTAGAACCATCGGAACAGGTGACAGTCAAAGGTTTACGGGCTTGATTTTGTTCCAGCATTTCCTGGTTGAGCCGGGTCTGGCCACAGTGCATAACAAACTCAATGCCGCTCACTTGAATCTGGCTCTGGCAACCACGGCCGGCGCTGCGCTCGGTAGCATAATTGAGCAAGGTTTGAACCTCGCGGCCCGACAGGTACATGACGGTCACATTGTTCTCAAAGGGGACGACATTGAACATGTCCTCCAAAAAAATAGGGCCTGGATAAATATTATCCCTGATTCCCAGAGTATTGGTAACAGAAAACTGGGCCTCCACCCGGCGACGAATCCGGATCGAATCAGCCACCAGACTGCCTAAGATACTGGAACCATTATTGGGCAATTCCGGGCGCCTGGGCAAAATGGCCGGCGCATAGGCCACCATTTCAGTGAGCCGCATCATCTGGTTCAGTTGCAAGGCGTAAGGAATTAGAAGATCATTCATATCCGCATCTTCAGGAACCGTAGAGTCCACGGGAAAAACCTTATACTTGTGCGATACTATCTCTCCTTTATCCCGCTCTACCACCAGGTCCAACCGCCCCACAAACTTGGCAAACGCGCCGGAATGAACTATTAAAACTTCCCGCTTATCCAGGTCTTTCAGTACTTTGGGCGGATTCAAAACCACATGCAAATGACCACCCAAAATCAGGTCAACTCCCCTAACTCCAGGTACCCACACCCGCACATACTTGCTCAAATCCTCGGGCAAATCGTGAGGCAAAGGATCGTTAACCGCTACATCCTCATCGTAGCCATCATCCATCTCCTTTTCACCCTTGAGTTCATCCGGGATATCTTCATTCTTTTTCACTTCGGTCCAGCCGTCAAAAATGTGGGGGTCATCTTTTTTCAGTTTTTCCAAATCTTTTTTGAGCATAAATTTGGTGTACCCGGTGATAATATCCACATCATCGCTAAGGCCCAGGTGAGACAGCACCACCACCAGGTCAACCTGGGGTTTGAGAAAATTAACATATTTCTGGATAATAAAATTCTGATCCAGGGGGGTAATCTGATAACTGTTGCCGCCCTCGCCAATGGCGCTCAAGGAGCCCATGTCGCCCATGCCGATAATACCCAATTTCAACCCTTTGGCAGTGATAATAGCATAGGGCTTTACCAGGTGAGCCAGGTTGGTTTTTGTGAAATCGTTGGGATCATCAAAGATATAGTTGGCAGCCAGGGTCGGAAAAGCGCAGAAACCAGACAACTTTTCTGCCAGATTGCGGGCGCCGGCATCAAACTCGTGGTTGCCTATTACCATGGCATCCACTCCCAACTCGTTCATCACCTTTATTTCCAACTCTCCCAATCCCAGGTTGAAAATAGGAGCGCCCTGGAAAATGTCACCAGAATCCAGGTAAACCACCCGATCACTCTTTTTCATTTCCCGTTTTAGGATGGTGGCCAACCGGGCAGCACCGCCAAAAGGTTTTTTTTCCGGATCCAACCCCAACTCCTGATCTGTCCTGGTGGGCTCCAGGTTAAAGGGAAAAATCCGGGAATGGATGTCAGAAGTGTGCATTATAGTGAGCCGCACCTTCTCCTCCAGACCGGGTAAATTTTGCTTGAAGGTGCAGGAAAAGAGAAACAGCCCAATGCTCAAAATAGCCAGGGCTAAGATTGTGACCCACAATCTCAGCAGTAATCTATTTTTACGATCTTTCAATAATTTCTCCTTACCAGGCTTCAATCCCCGGATCAATTCCCACACACTGTTACATTGGTGTTTTTGGAACAATCGTAATCTTTACAGTCAGTATAACCGTCCTTATCGTTGTCTATTCCATCCTTACACAGGGCATCGTTGTTCTCTTCCGGCGTTTTGCACACAGTGATACTGCTGTTGTTCTTTTCCAAACAGTCAAAATCACGGCAGTCAGTATAGCTATCCTTATCATTGTCAATCCCATCGCTGCACAAGGCATTAGTGTTTTCATCAGTAGCAGTGCCAGTACCTCCGCCGGTGCTGCCGCAGACCGTCACCTGGGTGTTCTTGGAGCATCCATAGTCATCACAGTCAGTGTAACCGTCACTGTCATTGTCCTTTTTGTCATTACAAACCGTATCGCTGCTCTCTTTTATGGAAGTGCCGCCGCCGGTGCTGCCGCAAACTGTCACCTGGCTATTTTTGGAGCAATCGTAGTCATTGCAATCGGTATGACCATCTTTGTCGTTGTCCAGTTTGTCCTGGCAAAGAGTGTCGGTACTCTCCTTGGCCGAAGGCGCTGACCCGCAGACTGCCACATTAGTGTTTTTGGAGCAACTGTAGTCATCACAGTCAGTATAACTATCCTTGTCGTTGTCAATTTTGTCGTTGCACAGGGCATCGTTGTTCTCATCAGTGCCAGTGCTGCCGCCACCGCCACAAATAGTGACCGAT
>CAZTWC010000009.1:0-785 GCA_964617105.1 uncultured Myxococcia bacterium | reverse complement strand
GTACTGTTGGAGCAACCATAGTCATCACAGTCGGTTTAACAATCTTTGTCGTTGTCAATTTTATCGCCACAAGCGGTATCTGAGTTCTCTTTGCCGGTGGTAGTGTTTCCGCCGCTGCCGCCGCTGCCGCCACAAACCGATACAGCCGCACTCTTGGAGCATCCATAGTCATCACAATCGGTGTAACCGTCTTTATCGTTATCTAATTTGTCGCTGCACTGAGGGTCAGAATCCTCTTTGGCGCTGGTGCCGCCGCCAGTGCCGCCACAAATAGTGACCGAGGTACTCTTGGAACATCCATAGTCATCGCAATCAGTGTAACCGTCTTTGTCGTTGTCAACTTTATCAGCGCAGGTATTATCGGTACCCTCTTGCCCGGTATTGCCGCCAGTGCTGCCGCCGCCACAAACCGACACCGCCGCATTTTTACTGCATCCATAGTCGTCACAGTCGGTGTGTCCATCTTTGTCATTGTCAATTTTGTCGTCACAAGCAGTATCAGAATCCTCTTTAGCCCCGGTGCTGCCGCCAGTGCCGCCACAAACTGAAACCGAGGTACTCTTGGAGCATCCATAGTCGTCACAATCGGTGTATCCATCTTTGTCGTTATCCACTTTATCGCCACAGGCAGTATCAGAATCTTCCTTTATCGTAACGTTATTTCCACCACCGCCGCTGCTGCTGCAAACCGTTACCTGGCTGTTTTGGGAACAATCGTTGTCCTGGCAATCGGTAAAGCCATCGGTATCATTGTCTTTATTGTCCTGGCAAAGAGCGTCAGTGTT
>CAZTWC010000008.1:21938-35599 GCA_964617105.1 uncultured Myxococcia bacterium | reverse complement strand
CCCGAATTATTATTATTCCAAAAGGAGAAAAGGGGCAAAAGGAAAACCGGATTGCTGCATCATTTCCAGTCCGAATGACTCTCAAACAGGGGAAATGGATAATATCAGATAATAAATTTAGCCTCCAGGCTCTGGAACAACAGATAAAACGAAAAATTCCGCCAAAAACCAAAACCTCCACTACAGAGAAAACGGTTAGCCAGATATTCTTTTTACTGGTTAACTACTTGCCCTTCTCCACCGGCACCATTGCCGGCATGATGCTACTAACAATTTTACTGGTGGCACTATTTATCTACCTAATGATCCATTATACCAGAAGCAAGTGGGAGGGAGAAAGCGGGGATGATGAACGGCTGCTTTCTGGTGAAACGGAAAAGTGCTCCATTGTGGGAGATCACATTTTTTTAAAAATAAAACTGATAGTCACCAATGTCCGCTTTATCTTCATCAAAATCAACGGACTGCTGTTCAAATCGGCGGTGGATCACATAGCCCTGGATAAAATAAGCCAAATAAGTTTTAGAGAGATGTTCAGGCCCGGCTGTTTTGCTGTGGGAATCATTCTGTTGCCTTTATTGACACCCCTGGGATTTTTGTTTTTGGTCTATTCCCTGGCCAACCGGTTAGCGAAAATAATTTTACAAAGCGATGCCGGTTTGCGGCTGGCAGTAATTTTCCCTTGCAGTTCCACCGAAAAGATCAGGACCTTTATTAACCAATTTCGCTATCAACTGTTTTCTCAATCTGAAAAGGATAAGACAGAAAACCAGAACACTGAAGATGCTGTCTTTAGCGGTAGTCTGCAAAGAGGCTCTATGGCGCTGCGCAAATCCGATTTTATCTTTCTGGCTCTGGTTATACTGGTGGCATCTCTGGACCATATCCAGGGAGAAATCCAGTTGCAGGGATATCTGTTTTTTCCTCTCTACCTGGCGCTGGCTGTAACCGCCGGTGTAGTGGGTGGTGGATGGCATGGAATCAAACTCGCATTTTTAGTGGCTGCCGCCATCTCTACCGTGTATATCCCCTTGCCGATTCTGGACCCCTTTGGAGGAAAAATCAATGTGGAAAATTTAGTCCCCTTTGTGTTAATATTAGTAACAATTAGTGTGTTATGCGTCGTGACATTTAATCACCTTTGGCTTACCCCTTTCTCGGTATTCCTGTGGTTGGCTATTCAGGCAATTTACGCACCAGAAGGGTTACATTCTCCTCTCCTGTATCTCCAATTGAGCATAGCCTTTCTATTTTCTACCCTGTTTATCCTGTTTAACGAAAAATATGAAATCAGGAGATGGCTGGACGATATTAATAAAACAATAATTAACAAAGCAAAAATTGTTACAACCACATAAACTAATAAAGGAGTTTGTTAATGGAACAGTCAAATAATAACAATGTACTCAAACGACAATATGCCAGAATAAAGCCAAAAGAACCGATTAGAATTTACCACCAGGGTGGGACCTTTGAGGAGTTCAGCGGCGATATCAGCCTAACTGGGTGTCGGGTTTACTCCATCAACCCTTTTTCGGTAAACGACAAACTGACCATCGGCCTACCTCTGCTTAACCAGCAATATCTCCAGGTTATATCACGGGTCACCAGAGTATCAGAAGGAGTAGAGTCTTTTTCAACCTCTGATATTGATAAAGAAAAATATTTTGTAGTGATTAAAGAAGATGAAACCGAACTGGAAATAATCGAGGAGGACCTCAAACTTTTCATGGAAAGCGAAGGGCTCAAATTTAAAGGATTTGATGATATAGATTCAACCATGACCGATCTGGACAACCTATACGAAGCGGGGCACTCGGTATCTGTCCTCATCGCAGACTTAAAATATATAAGAGAAAACGCGATCAATTATTTAAACCAGGTTCACCAACGCTTTCCGCAAATAAAAGTGATCCTCTTTAGCAGTGATATCAAGATAGATACGATCATCGACATCACTAATCGGGCATTGGCAGATATTTTTTTCTTTGAGCCTTTGGAAGCGGGTCGATTTATGGAACAATTTATGGATATCTACCAAAGTTACCAACTGAAACAGATAGACAAAGAAAAATACCAGGAAGCCAGTTGCCACACCTACCAATGTAAAAGGTGCGACTGGATTGGACATTTCGAGCGAGATGCCAGTCAAAAAAACGCTTTTCGTTGGATAACCCACAAAAAAGTAGCGGATAACTCTTATAAAATAGACTATTTGGTCAAAGCCAATAAATTTCTGGAAGTTTGCCTGGATATATGCCCAAAATGTGAGGCTCGAACTCTGAGCGAAATAAAAACCATTTTTTTCGAAATCGGGGCTGAATTTATTGATCTCAATCAAGAACAAAAAGAATCTCTGATAAACTATATCGATCAATCTCTGCCTCTTACCGGAAAAAAAGATAGAGACAATGACGCTGACCAGGGCAAGACGGAAAAATATCTACCCCTGAAAATTGATAAAATCTATCCTTCCAGGAGTGCTCTGTACGAATCCTATATTAAGGAGTTAGGGATTGGCGGGCTCAATATAGATATTGAACAAGAACTGGAACTGAACCGTGATATTATGATTTCCCTGGGCGTGATAGGGTACCAGCAGAAAATTGTCCTGCCGGCCAAAGTGATCCATTCTAAAGATGATGACGGCGATGGCTTTCTCTATACCGTACAGTTGAGCGATTTCAACGACAACAAAATAAAATTATCCCAATATGTCACCGAAATAGCCGGCGATCTTTTAGTGGAACAGGATTCAGGCCGTTCTCAAAATAAAAAACGCTATTTTATTAACGGCCTGCTATCAGGAATAGGTATCTCTATAGCTATAATGGCGATCATCTATCTGATTTTATGAAGCACAATGCCAAATACCTCTACATTTTACTCTTTACCATGGTCATTAGTTTGTTGGTGGGAGTTGGCGGGCTGATTTACGTGATGCTTCAATATGGGAAAGCATACCAACCCGCCTTCCAAGGCAGCGGTATTGAATCTCCTGAAGTTACTTCAAATACTGCCGGCCCCTCTGCTGGCCCCTGGTTTTCTTTGACCATACTCCATACCAACGATGTTCACAGCCGCATTCTCCAGTTCAACCGTCATGGCAATACCTGCAGCGACGAAGAATTTATGGAAAAAAAATGTTTTGGCGGAGTGAGCAGAAGGGGCACAATAATCTCCAAAATTAAAAAAGAGAAAAGAAATGTCTTACTGCTGGATGCAGGTGACCAATTCCAGGGCACCCTGTTTTTTAACTCTTATCAGGGAAAGGCAACTCAAACATTTATGAATTCACAAGGCTACGATGCCATGACCCTGGGTAATCACGAGTTTGACCAGGGGTCGGGTGTGCTGGCTAAGTTTATTATCGGTCTAAATTTTCCGGTGATTGTTAGCAATTTGGATGTTTCAGAATCGCCTATTTTACAGGGACTAATCAAAAAATCGCATATTCTGAAAATGGGCGATGAAAAAATCGGTATAGTGGGTTATATCACCCGGGAGACTCGCCTGATCTCCCAGCCAGGGCCAAATGTTTATTTCAATTTTGTCAAATCATCGGTCAAATCGGAAGTTGAAAATTTAATTGCCAAAGGGATAAATAAAATTATCGCTCTCAGCCACGCCGGCCTAGAAAAAGACAAACAAATTGCCGCTAAAATTGAAGGAATAGATGTTATCATCAGCGGTCACAACCATTACTTGTTGTCCAATTCGGCCCAGAATTCCGTTGGCCCCTATCCCCTGGTGGTAAAATCACCCTCTGGAAAACCAGTGTTGATCGTCACCGCTTTGGCCTGGGGAAAATATCTGGGGCACCTGGATCTCCGCTTTGACAGCCGAGGTGTGGCTCACCATTGGCAGGGAGATACCATACTGCTTAAACAATCAATTCCTCGAGATTCAATGACTTTGACAAAAGTAATGAAGATGAATCAAAAACTAAACCTGGTGCGAGAAGAGATAGTGGGGGAAACAGCGGTAATGCTCCAGGGCGACAGAAAAATCTGCCGTTTTCATGAATGTAACCTGGGGATTTTAATCGCTGATGCCCTTTTATGGGAAACGCGTAAGCGTGACACCCAAATCGCCTTAATAAACAGCGGCGGGATCAGGGCCAGTATTCCCAGAGGAAAAGTTCATCGGGGACAAATACTCGAAGTTCTTCCCTTTAATGATACAGTTTCTACCTTTAAACTCAAAGGTGCTTACCTGCAACAGGTGTTGGAGTATAGCGTTGCCAAAGCGGCCAATACCCGAAAAGATGGACCCGGAGCATTTCTCCAGGTGGCGGGGATAAAATTCCGCTGGAATCCCGCCTTGCCCAAGGGAAAACGGGTAGTTAAGGTGGAAATTTTAGACCCACAGGGCGGCCTGACCCCTCTGGAAGATGAAAAAATCTACAACCTGGCGGCCAGTGCATTTTTACGGCGGGGCGGGGATGGCTATAAAATTTTGCTGGAAAAAGCCATAAAACCCTACGATCATGGGCGGGTAATAGCCGATGTGGTAAACGATTATTTCCACCTCAACTCCCCGGTGTCTCCCCAGGTGGAAGGACGAATTAAGCGCCATCACCGGCGATAATGGCTCACGTCTCTTCAACCACCTTAACCACCAGCGATCCTCTTTTCGATCTCTAGCGCTACCTCTTTTAATACCTGGCTGCGCTCCAACCGCTTTAATATACCCTGACTACCCCATACCGCACCCTTTTTATTGGTGCCAAAACCCTTCAGGTTGCTGTGTCGCTGGTTGGGAATTGAAATTTCGCAAACAGTTTTGCCGCTGATTACCTCCACCGCCTGCAGCCGCAAGGAAAGCCGGACTCCGTAAGTACCCGGTCCCAGGGGGTCCCTGGAGGAGATCCATATTTTGCTATGTCCATAAATCACCACGTCCATGCCGAATTTCTTGCCCATTTTCACCGCTTTTTCCACCCGGTCATCAGGATCCAAAGCCAAACCGGCTAATTTACGCCCCGTTTTCACCTCCAGACCCCGGGCTAAAAGTTGCCGGATCAAACGGCTTTCAATATCAGCCGTTTTGATAACCTTTTCAAATACCACCTCATCCAATTTTACCAACACTCGACCCTTGCTGGCAGAAAAAGAGAAGGAAAAAGTGGGGGGTGGAATATCGCCAAGGCCCAGGTCCACTTCGCCTTTAACCAAGTAATTCTTGTGATTGGCAGAGGTTTTATACACCCGGCAAAAGGCTTTGCCATTTTCTCCAGTCACCGCAGATTGATCTATTTGTGCCTGACCTTTAGCCAGGTAAAATTTCAAGGGTAATCCGGCCAGGGGCATATCTCTGCCGTTTTGATTATCTTTCAGGCGGGCCTTAACTATCAACGGCTTTTTCAACCCCTGTCCAGAGATTACACTCTGGCCGTCATTCTCAAGGGTTATGCTTATTTTACCATACAGTTTGGCCACATCCTCCCGCACCGAAAAAACATATTTTTTAACTTCGCCCATCTGTTTGGGAGAAAGACTGGTGTAAGAATTAAACTCCTCCGCTGTTTTTAACAACTGGAGATATAATTGCATCGATGCTGATACCTCTCCTGCTGCCCACTGTTTACGGGCCCGACCCAGCATCTGTTCCGAAAAATTAAGGGTGTGCTTTACCAGGTCGGTAATAAACCGGTCATGACTCTGCTGGTCAAACTTGACCTGCACATATACCTTCCAGAAGTAGTCGACCCCCTTCTCCTGCCAACGCTGCCAGCGCTGGACAAAATACCGGTTGGCCCGCACCTTGATCAAACTGCCAGCCACTGCTTTTACCTTGGCCCTGGTGAGCACATCAGTGTCCACAATATCGCTGGCAGCCCCCTCTCCTTTGTCCAACAATTGCTCAACTACACTGCTTTTAAGTTTAAGCCCCAATGATTCAACGATCTTTTTACGGGCATCCCTGGTGGCGTCAGTGCGGGCTTCAGATTCGTTGGAAAATGGTTTGGAGATGCCGATAAAGTGTCCGCTCAACCCGCCGCTTTTTAACCAGCCCGGTTTCTCCTTGCCTTCCAGCAGCACCTCGGTGCCAGGCAGGGGTAAATCCCCCCGCTTCTGAACCGAACCACAGCCGGCTATAACCAAAATCAACCATAGAAACCATCTTGGCAGCGGTTCAAAAAATACTTTTACCACTGTTCGCTCTCCAGTTGTTTCATCTGCTCCAAAGCCCGATTGATATTCCGCTTGTCTTTCTCTTCCGTAGCTGCCTTAGCCTGCCTGACTATACTCTTTTTTACTGCATCCTGGGCATCGACATTGGAAAAATAGACCTGCACAAAGACTAGATAGTAATACTTTATTCCCTCATCAGTCATCTTTTGCCATTTTTCAACATGAAATTTTTTGGCTCTGGTAGTTACTTCCGCCTCAGAAAGCATCTTGCTCATGTCATCACTGACAACTCCCGGATTGATAATATCAGAGGCAGTGCTCACATTAGAGATCACCTCTTTAACCACCCGTTTGCCATAAACTCCCATGGCATCTATAATCTGTTTACGGGCATCCTTGAGGGCATCAGTTCTGGCTTCACCTTCAGATATGGCGTTTTTGGAAGTTCCCACAAAGGCTTTTGAACCTTCCCTATCCAAACTACCCGGGTCATTAATCCAAACGGCCCGTTCAACACCCATGATTTTTTCCTCTTCCCCTAACATCATCTTGCGTCCTCCGACGCAAGAAACCATCAGGCACAGAGAAACCATAAACAACGCCACAAAAATTCTTTTAAACATAAAACCTTACTCCTTTTGAAATAACCTTACCACTTATCGGTTTCCATCTCCTTCATCTTCTCCATAGCCCGCTCAATATTGACCCGATCTTTTTCCACCTTAGCGGCCTGTGCCTGCTTCTGCAAAATATCCTGCATCATTTTCTTGATGGCATCACGGGGTACCATATAGATAATTTTGGCCACATAAAAATATTCTACCCCAGTGCCCGTGTATTTCTCCCAGTATTGCACCTGCTGATGTTTTATCTCACCAATAGTTGCACCCTGGGCCTTTAATTTAGTCATCTCATCCCTGACCACCCCTTCGTTGATTATATCATCCGATGCTCCCACCTGGGAGATAACTTCGTTTATCTTACGTTTGGCGAACAATCCCATGGAATCAACCGCCTGCTTATAGGCATCTATCCGGGCATCACTCAACGCTCTCTGCTCCATGGTATACTGGCGGGATGTCCCTAAAAAAGGCTTGAATTTTTTGTCGTTTAACTCATTGAAAGAGGTTGCCCAATCGGCCCATTCACAACTGGAAAGACACTTTTTAGAACCGGGAATAGGCTGGGCGCTCTTGCAGGAAAAAAACAGGGGCAAGGATAGGACAATTACCATCAACACAACAATTTTTAACCAATGTTTCATCTGAAATACCTCCTTGTTATTATAAAACTAAACCAATAAAAAACTGATCTGAATAGCATCTAGAAACTAATCAGTACCCGTCCGGGCACTGCTAATCAACCCCTTAGATCAAGACAGGTGTATTTCTTTTACCACAAACTGTCCTTTTTTTGCCACAGGCTCGCCAGACTCCTTGAACCACAGTTCCAATCGCTGCCCTCGATAAACTAAAGGTTTTACAGCGGTTTTGTTTTCAAGAGTGCATTTGTATTTACCATCAATCATATCTTCCATTTTAAGGCATCTAAGTTGCACTTTATATTTAAGCAATAATTGCACCATTTTTTCATCCTTAACAAAAATTGCCAATATCTGCCTCCAGATAAATTCCCGGATAGACACTACTTAAAATTTCTGATAAATATTATTGTGATATTCTTTACCTGTCAAGGAGTAGTTATGGGTAATAGTCATTATATTATTTATAAAGAAAGCAGCTTTTCTTCCGCCCATTCATTATCTGGGCACAAAGGCAAATGTGAAAACATTCACGGTCATAACTGGCGGGTCAGGTTGTATGTGTCTGCCACCCATTTGGACAAATGCGGTATGGTTATCGATTTTAAGGATTTAAAACATACTCTGAACCAAATAATAGAACACTTTGATCACCAGATATTAAACAGCCTTCCTGATTTCCAAAAGGTCAATCCCACCGCGGAAAATATTGCCGAGATAATTTTTAAAAAAGCGGCAGAGCACATAGACGACAGCAGAAAACGGGTCACCCGGGTAACGGTCTGGGAAACGGATACCTCCTGTGCAAGTTACTATTTAGACCCTGAATTGGACCTGGTGTGAATAAGAATAGTTATAAAATTTGCGAAATTTTTTACAGCATCCAGGGTGAATCTGACCATATCGGCAGGCCCTGTATTTTTATCCGCTTTGCCGGCTGTAACCTCAATTGTGCCTATTGTGATACCTCTTATGCTCAACGAGGCGGACACTGGTTAACTTTAGCGGATATTCTAGACCATATTGCCCAATATCCTTGCCGCCTGGTAGAACTGACCGGAGGGGAGCCCCTGCTGCAAAACGCTCTTCCACTTCTTTTGGATGCCTTGACTACCAAAGGTTATAAAGTTTTAGTCGAAACCAACGGCAGCATCGATATCACCCCGCTAAAAGGGAAAGCCGTGGCAATTATGGATATCAAATGCCCCTCTTCCGGACATCACCAGGATAATATGCTATGTAATCTTCTCCACCTGGTAAAAGAGGACCAGGTCAAGTTTGTTATCGCCAATATTGACGATTATAGGTGGGCCAAAGAGCTCCTGTCGCTGATAAATAATATACCGGCTAAAATTATATTCTCCCCGGTTTTCAGTATATTGCCACCCCAACAATTATGCCAATGGATCCTCAATGATGGCCTGGATGTAATTTTTCAATTGCAGATACACAAATTCATCTGGGAAGAGGACGCCCGAGCCCGGTAGACAAAATAAATGACTACTTCATTTTTGGAGTAAAATCGATGTTAAAAGGCACAGTGTACCGGCCCTTTCTGGTGCCTGACAACTGAGTGTCCATCAAATTCCAATAGAGGCAGGCTTCTACAAAAGGGTCGTGGAGGGTATTTTTTATCTCTTCTATCCTTTTAATATTACCATTGTCTCCAACTTCTACTTTATATTTGATGGTTCCTTTCCAAACCAATTTGCGTTTGATTTTCAGGCGCTCTTCGTATAGTTGCTTCAAGGAGCCCACCAATACGCGGTATGCCTTCTGCAAAGTTTTCCCCTTCAAGGTGTCGGGCTGGTATTTTATCTGGCCCAATATCTTTTGGTAGGCTTTACGCTCGCTTTCCAACAATTGTTTATCCTTTTCCACCTTAAAGTAGAGGCGGTAATATTCAATCGCCTGCCGGTATTTGTTCCAGCGGTGATAAATTTTTGCCACCCCATGGAGAGCCATCAAGTTTCCCTCTTGAGCATTCAAGATATCTTTAAAGTTATCCATGGCCACATCCAAATTTCCCCGCTGAAAATGAACCTGGGAAAAACGGGCCAGCACATCCAACTGGTTGGGGTTGATCTCCAACACTTTTTCTAACTGGATTAACTCCTCTTCCGGTTTATTCAAAGCCCGGTACAGTTTGGCCAGGTGAGCATGAATAGAGGGCCAATCCGGCTTTATTTTCAATGCTTTCTCAAAATACTTAATCGATTCCGGCCATTCTTTTTTCTCTAAAAACAGGTTACCCAGAAGTTGGGCTACCTCAAAATTCTGATTATCCGCCTTAAAGGCCATTTTCAACGCCTCTATCTGAGCATCTTTATTGCCCTGTTTTTCATAAATCTTGGCCAGTTGAAAATGGGGTTCATATAGTGAAGGCGCCAGTTCTGCACACTGTTGAAATGCTTTTTTTGCCAAATCTATTTTTTGCTGCTTCATATAAATGGTGGCCAAAGAAGAGTGGGACCGATAATCCTGAGGAAAGGTTTCCACTGCCTTAGTATAATAGGTAACCGCTTGGTCCAACTCCCCTTTCTGATAGAATAAAAACCCGTAAACTCTATGCCTAAAACCGACCACAGGCGATTTATTATCAATTTTATCCAAAATCGATTTACATTCGTGTTTCATTTTCCAGGCGGCAAACACCTCTGCCCGGCCTAATTCAATATAATCGTTTTGGGGATATTTCTGCCTCAACTTACCCCATTGGTTCATTCTCTCTTCGTTCTGAGGTATGCTCCAGGCTTGAAGTATCTCATATTTAGCCACATTGGGATGTGCAGTAATCTGCTGCCGGTATTTTTTTTGTACAGCATCTTTATTCTCAGTAATCAGGCGCTTTTCCAAACTGAAAATATCGGCCAACAGAGAGGAAACACTCTCCTGCTGTTTAACAGCCTTGACCGGGGATGCGGGCGTTGCCGGACCACTGCTTTTAGCGCAAGAAAAAACCAGCGCCGAGAGAGAAAAAATCAACAGGCATTTAGCAATTACTTTGTACCAACTCATAAATCTTACTCCTGGTTAAGAAAATATCTGCTACTACATTGATGAAGTATAATACATTTTTTTTTAATTTCAATAACCTTTATTTATAGTTGCATTTTTTTTGGTCATTATTGTATAATATATGGTTACTATGGATAATTTTTTACCGTATCGATTACTTATTTTTACCTCTCTATTGATATTTATGGGTATATTCTCCTGTAAAAAAAATTCTCAAAAGGGTGACGGCAGCACCATGGATACAGATAACGGGATTACCGAGGCCAGGGAACTGGAATACAGCCGTTTGCGAACTCAAATGGTTCAGAACCAAATTGTCAAGCGGGGCATAAAGGACCAGGCAGTGCTACTGGCGATGCGCAAGGTTAAAAGGCACTTTTTCGTTCCCAGGGAGCACTGGAATGAAGCCTATGAGGATCATCCCCTGCCCATTGGTCACAACCAGACTATATCGCAACCCTACATCGTTGCCTTTATGACCGAGGCTTTATCATTAGAATCTGGGCACCGGGTACTTGAGATCGGTACCGGATCGGGATACCAGGCGGCTGTTTTGGCCGAGATAGTTAGGCAGGTTTACACCGTTGAAATCGTTGAACCGCTGGGTTTAGAGGCCCAAAAAATTCTGCGTAGTTTAAATTACCAAAATCTAGAGGTCAAAATAGGCGATGGCTATCAGGGCTGGAAAGAGAAGGCTCCCTTTGACGCCATTATGGTTACGGCAGCCCCCGATCATATCCCCTCCCCCCTGGTAGAACAGTTAAAACCTGGCGGACACATGATTATCCCGGTGGGCTCCTTTTTTCAAGAGTTAATCCTGCTAAAGAAAAAATCGAACGGCCAGGTTGAAAAGATACGGTCACTGCCAGTACGCTTTGTGCCCATGACCGGAAAAGCCCAGGATGGATAAGAACAAATAAATCTAAAATATTTTTTATCGCCAAAAATCGCATGTCGGACATTATCAATTACCTAACTATTTTAAGAACCCCTGGTGGACTGGGTAACTATTTTTTTATCGCCCTGGACATCCTGATAATCTACTATCTTATTTACCGTATTTTGTTGCTAATTAAAGGAACCAGGGCATTTTACATGGTGATCGGCCTGGCCCTGATCTCTATTGGTATCTCCTTTTCCCGCTATTTCGGCCTGAATACCCTCAACTGGATAGTGGATAATTTTATCAATAGCCTTATTTTACTGATTGTGGTGGTCTTTCAACACGATATCCGCCGGGTATTAAGTGAAATGGGCAAAGGCACCCTACTGGGACGCTTGACTTACCGGGAAGAGATCTCCTTTTACGATGAACTGATGAAATCCTCCGTACAACTGGCGAAAAAAAAATGGGGGGCCTTGATCGTATTGGAAAAGGAGGCGGACCTCACCGACTATACCGAAGGCGGCGTAAAAATCGATGCCCGGGTATCCCGCCAGTTGATCCAATCCATTTTTAGCCCGGCATCGCCAATTCATGACGGGGCAATTATCATCCAGGAGGGTCGGGTTACAGCAGCCGGCTGTTTCCTTCCCCTCTCCATGAATACTCACATTGCCAGAAATATGGGTTCCAGGCACCGGGCCGCTATTGGATTGAGCGAGGAAACCGATGCAGTGGTTATTGTAATTTCTGAAGAGGCGGGGAAAATATCTTTGGTGACTGATGGCCAAATTACCAGGGATATTGATGGAAATCTTTTGATTACAGTTCTGCAAAATCTGTTTAGGGCCAAAATTAAATCTCGATAAAGTAACGTCCAAATGATAAGAAATCTCTTTTTAGACAACCTTGGTATAAAAATACTATCGATTCTCCTCAGCATCGGACTCTTCCTATACGCCCGGCTGGAAGTCAAAACCGATTCCTCTATCGGCACCAATGTGAAACTGGTGGTAAATCCGCCCCCAGGTTTTTTGATTACCAACAATCTGATAGACAAAATCAACGTAACGATCAACGGCCCATGGACAGCCATAAAAAGGTTGGATTTACAGGATTTGCCTCCCCTGAAAATTGATTTAAGCAACCAGGAAGCCGGTAAATCGGTCTATTATCTTAACCGGGAGATGATAACCCTGCCGCCTGGACTCATTGTAACCACCATTAATCCCGCCCAGGTGAAGATCTTCCTGGAAAAAAAGGTTGAAAAGACAGTCCCAGTGGTAGCCAATATCAAGGGGAAAGTCGCCAACGGCTACAATTTGGTCAAATATGAAGTCTCACCCAAAAAGATAAAAATTTCCGGACCAGCTGGAGATATTCGTAATATTGAGTTTTTAATGACCGAACATCTGGATATAACCGACCTGTTCAAGAGTTTTTCCCAGAAGGTAAAGATTACTTTTTCCAGTGCTCATATTCAACTGATTACTCCTGAGCCCTATAAAATAGCCTTTACCATTCAGGAGGAATTAGCCCAAAAAACCTTCCTGGATGTCCCTATTAACCACTCCGAACTATTGCACAATCTTGAACTGGTAAATCAAAAGGCACCTTTAAAAGTCAAAGGACCGAAACTATTATTAGATAGTATTGATTCTCAGCAATTATCATACTCCATTAAATTACCCTCGAATTTCGACCCAAACAATCTCCAGGAAAACAATAAACTAAAACTGGAAGTAACCGATATGCCCAAAGGGGTGACCATCATCGGTGATCTCCCGTGGGTTGAGGTACGAAAGAAGGAATAACATGAAAAAACTATTTGGCACTGATGGTATAAGAGGAGTGGCCAACGTTGAGCCCATGACCACAGAAACCGCCATGCAACTGGGGCGGGCTATTAGCTACATTCTCAGGCACCAGACTAAACGGCAGCGGATAGTTATCGGCAAGGACACCAGATTGAGCGGGTATATGTTCGAAACTGCCATGGCCGCCGGCATATGTTCTATGGGCGCGGATGTGATGCTGGTAGGTCCTTTGCCAACCCCTGGCATCGCCTTTATCACCAAAAGTATGCGCGCCGATGCCGGAGTGGTGATCTCCGCCTCTCACAATGCTTTTCAAGATAATGGTATCAAGTTTTTCAACCACCAGGGCTTTAAACTGGATGACCGGCAGGAGATGGAGATTGAAGAGTTGGTGTTTGGAAACCGTCTGGACGATATGCGGCCTACTTATACCGAAGTTGGTAAAGCCTTTAGAATAGATGATGCTACCGGTCGCTATATCGTTTTTTTAAAATCTCTCTTTCCCCTGGAATACAATCTAGAAGGTTTAAAAATCGTGGTGGATT
>CAZTWC010000008.1:12856-21928 GCA_964617105.1 uncultured Myxococcia bacterium | reverse complement strand
GCGCCCATGGAGCAGCCTACCGGGCTGCACCGGCAGTATTTAGCGAATTGGGCGCCGAAGTAATAACTATTGGCACTAATCCCGATGGTAAAAACATAAACCAGGAGTGTGGCTCCCTGCACCCGGAGAAAATGATGCTGGCCATACAGGAAGAGAATGCCGACCTGGGTATCGCCCTGGATGGTGATGCGGACCGGGTGATAATTGCCGATGAAAAGGGGGCGGTGGTAGATGGCGACCAAATTATGGCCATGTGCGGAATGCATCTGCTAGAGAAAGGGCTACTCAACAAAAAAACCATTGCCGCTACGGTTATGAGCAACCTGGGATTGGAGATTTTCATCAAGTCTTTAGGCGGAAAACTGGTCAGAACCAGGGTGGGAGACCGGTACGTGGTAGAGGAGATGCGGCAAAAGGGCTACAACCTGGGTGGAGAACAGTCTGGGCATATTATCTTTCTCGACTCCAGTACCACCGGTGATGGAATGATCGCCGCTTTAAAGGTGTTGGAACTGATGGTGGAAAAGCAAAAACCTCTCTCCGAACTGGCAGGGATTATGGAAAAATATCCCCAGGTTATCAAAAACTTACAAGTCAAAGAGAAAAAACCGCTTGAGCAAATCGCCTCCTATTGCCGCTTAAAAACCGATCTGGACCAGCGTCTGGGTAACAGCGGCCGGTTGTTGGTTCGCTATTCTGGAACTGAACCAAAAGTAAGAGTTATGTGCGAGGGCGCTGACTATGAATGTTTGCAAAACTATTGCATGGAAATTATTGAACTTTTAGATAAAGAATTAAACGGTTGATAAAAAGGTTCAACCAGGCTGACAGGAGGAAACTATGAACAGAAGTTTGGGGGTAAATGTAGATCATATAGCCACCTTGCGACAAGCCCGGGGGACTAATTATCCCGACCCGGTGACCGCCGCCATGCTGGCGGAACTAAACGGCGCCCAGGGTATTACCATTCACCTGAGGGAAGATAGGCGGCATATCCAGGATATAGACTTTAAACTGATGCGCCAGATGGTAAAGAGCAAATTGAATCTGGAGATGGCAGCCACTTACGAGATGGTGGATATAGCCCTTACTACCCGACCGGATATGGTCACCCTGGTTCCGGAAAAAAGAGATGAGTTGACCACAGAAGGGGGACTTGACGTGGCCGGCCAACGGGAAAAGTTAAAAGAGGTGGTAAAAAAACTACAAAATGGGGGAATCCTGGTAAGTCTATTTATCGATCCGGAAGGAGAACAGGTAAAAGCATCCAACCAGATAGATACGGACTATATCGAAATTCATACTGGTAAATACGCTGATGCCCCAAACCATTTGGAGATGAAAAGGGAGCTGGATAGAATTATCACTGCCTGTCACCTGGGGGCCAAGTTGGGCCTTGGCGTCAATGCCGGACATGGGCTGAACTATCATAACATCCATCCCCTGGCGGCTATAAAAAACATTGAGGAGTTCAATATCGGCCATGCCATCATCGCCAAAGCCGTAATGGTTGGTATGGAGAAGGCAGTTCGGGATATGGAGGAATTGATCCGCTTCAAGCCGGTTGGGGAATAATGATGATCCAGGGAATTGGAGTGGAACTGATTGATATTAACCGGGTAAAAATGGTTATCACCAGGCACGGCAGACGATTTTTAGACAAAATATTTACCGAAGATGAGATCCGGTTTTGCCAGAAAAGTCCTAAAACTTATGCTGAATTTGCCGCCCTGTACGCGGCCAAATCAGCAGTCTACAAAACCATCAAACCGGATATCGGAGTCACTTATAGGGATATCGAAGTTATATGTAGTGACAAATTTCCCCCCAGTCTTTATTTACACGGATTTGCCAAAAGGCTGGCTGAAAGGATGTATATAGACGACATCCTGGTTTCATTCTCCTTTGAGGGGCAAATGGTGGTAGCCATGACCGTGTTTGATTGCAAGTGAGGTTTTTATGTACCTTTTATCGGTAAAACAGATGCAAGAGATGGACCGGCAAACCATCCAGGAGTTAGGGGTGCCGGGAGTGGTGCTAATGGAAAATGCTGGCGCCGGGTGCGTTCGGCATATAATCGACACTTACGGTAATTTGGCCGACAAAACCGTGGTAGTGGTTTGCGGCAGTGGAAATAACGGCGGTGATGGTTTTGTTATTGCCAGACACCTGATCAACCGGAGTATTAGAGTAAAAATATTCCTCCTCTCCTCTCCAAATAAATATAAAGGTGATGCTGCTATCAACTACCGGATCCTGGAAAATATGGGCGTAAAGTTTATTGAACTGCAAAACCATAACCTGAAAGCATTCAATATGGATTTAGCCCATGCCGGACTGGTGGTGGACGCTATACTGGGTACGGGTTTGAACAGTGATGTCAGAGGGATATACCAAACGGTAATTGAAAGGATAAACCAAAGTAGATGCCCGATAATGGCCGTTGATATCCCTTCCGGTTTGCATGGCGACAAAGGAGAGCCCATGGGATTGGCAATAAAAGCCAATTCCACCGTTACTTTCGCTTTTCCCAAGCAGGGACATTTTCTATATCCCGGACCAGACTATACCGGCACCCTCCAGGTGATTGACATTAGCATCCCATCCCAATTGGCTGGCTCTATGGGAGTTAAAGGTCAGGTGTTGACCGAGAAACGGATACGGCAAATTTTTAAGCCGCGACCCCAAAACAGCCACAAGGGGACTTACGGCCATCTGCTGGTGCTGGCCGGTTCGGCTGGCAAAACCGGTGCCGCTGTTATGGCGGCCACCTCGGCGCTAAAAACCGGCTGCGGACTGGTTACTGTGCTCACCTCAGAGCGAGCCCGGGAGTTAATAGGCTCCACCAGAATGGAAATAATGACGGAAATCCTGGTAAAATCGGAAGAGGAACCAGTAGAAGAGTTCCATTTCCAAAAACTGCTCGAATTGACCCGGGGAAAGCAGGCTATCTTAATCGGTCCGGGGATGATTAAAAATCCCGGCATGGAAAAACTGTTAAAAAGGCTGGTTAAAGAGGTTGATCTCCCCATGGTAATAGACGCCGATGGGCTCAATCTACTGGCTGAAGATCCCCATTGCCTGAAAAAATCGCCAGCCGCCCGGATTGTAACACCCCATCCAGGAGAGATGAGCAGATTGACCGGAAAAGCGGTAAGATATATCCAGAACCATCGCCTGGAAATCAGCCAAAATTTTGCCGCTGATTACGACGTTGTTACCATTTTAAAAGGGGCTCATTCAATCATTGCCGAGCCAGATGGCCAGTTTTCCATCAATACCAGTGGGAACCCAGGAATGGCCACGGCTGGCATGGGCGATGTTCACGCCGGGATCCTGGGCAGCCTCCTGGCTCAAGGAGTTCAACCTGGGCCGGCCGCCTGGAGCGCCACCTATATCCACGGTCGAGCCGCCGATCTGGCCGCAGAAAAAACCGGGTTAGCCTCTCTGATGGCCGCTGATGTTATTGAGCAAATTTCTACGCTCTTTAACCAATGGGGTATTTAATGAACGCCATTGACCGGAATAAGGAAAAATCTTTGGCCGCAGTGTTTAAAAGCAACGGTCCTGAACAGACCATAAAATTTGGCCGGCAATTGGGACAACTTTTATACGCCGGAGATATTATCGGTCTTTGCGGAGATTTAGGAAGCGGTAAAACCCAACTGGTAAAAGGGATCGCTTCGGGGCTGGAAATTGACCCTGAAGATATTTCCAGCCCCAGTTTCATACTGGTAAATGAAATCTTCTCCCACCCGAGAGGATTTCACCTATTTCATATAGATCTTTACCGGCTGGAAGAGGATGACCCATTTTTAGATGAGGAGTTATGGGAATATTTGGAGGGTGATGGAGTCTGTGCCGTGGAATGGTTCGAGCGGTTGAGACAAAATCCCCCTCAATTTTTACATATTAAAATCTCTGTTGATTCTTACCAGCAACGAAAACTCTATTTTACCGGAAAAGGAGCAAGGTTCTCTCAGCTAGTAGAACAATTGAGCAATTTTTGTCAAGATATGTTTATGGAAGTTCTATAATCAAAAGAGGTGGATGAAGATGACACAAAATGAAACCAACCAAAATTTTGATCTGGCCATAATCGGCGCCGGCCCCGGCGGGTACGTTGCCGCCATCAAAGCAGCGCAACTGGGCGGCAAGGTCGCCTTAATCGAAAAAGGTAAAGTTGGAGGAACCTGCCTGAATAACGGCTGTATCCCTACTAAATCCTATTACGCCTGTGCTGGAATCAACCACAATTTACGGGTAGCAGGAAAATATGGAATTTTGGTTCACACTACTCCCAAGGTGGAATTGAGATTGATCAAAGAGCGAAAGGACGAAATAGTAGAGCGGATGCAAACCGGGATACTCAGCCTGCTGAAGTCAAACCAGGTATCTCTGTTCAACGGGACAGCGGCAATAACCCAGGTGCCGGCCACTGAAAAAGATGATATTACCCTCTCTATCAAAGGTAAAGAAAACTTAGAATTGCGCTGCAAAAAAATAATATTAGCCAGCGGAACTAAACCTGGTGGACTGCCCGATCTAGACATCGATGGAAAATATGTGGTAACCTCTGACCAGGTATTGAATGAGATATATATTCCCTCCCGGCTTTTGATTATGGGCGGGGGAGTGGTAGGTTGCGAATTTGCCCAAATTTTCAGCCGCTTTGGATCGAAAGTGACCATTGTAGAATTGATGAGCGATATCCTTCCTGAAACTGACTCCCAGGCCAGAAACCATGTGAAAAAAATATTCAAACAAGAGGGCATAGATATTATCACTGGCACTTCGGTAGAAAAATATCACCTGGTAAAAGTAAAAACCACGGTAAAAAATTATCAGGAAATGGCGGTCACTTTAAAAGATCAGCGAAAGATTGCGGTCGATCAAATAATGCTGTCAATAGGGCGTAAGCCCTGCCTGGAAAATCTATTCCCCGTCCAAAACCAACCTGAAATGGAAGATGGACTTTTAAAAGTGGATCAGTTTTACCGCACCTCTATCCCCTCTATCTACGCTATTGGGGATATAATCCCAGGACCGAAACTAGCCCATTTCGCTTCCATGGTTGGAGAAATTGCCGCTATCAATGCTATTAAAGGCGATCAAAAAACCTGCATCGATCCGGATCTGGTCCCCAAAGTGATCTACCTGGAACCGGAAATTGCCCAGGTTGGGCCAGATGAAAAAGTATTGAAAGAAAAAAATATCGATACTATCACTGGTCGATTTTCCATTATGGCCAACGGTATGGCCCAGGCTATTGGACGGGAAGAGGGGATGATCAAGATCATAGCAGAAAAAAAGAGCGGCCGGCTGCTGTCAGGTACCATTGTAAGCCAGGAGGCCTCCGCCCTGATAACCACTTTAACGCTGGCTATCAAAGCCGGGTTGACCATAGAACAAATCGAGGATACGGTTTTTCCCCATCCCACCTTTTCAGAAGTTATCAGGGAGTGCGTCCTGGATGCGAAAAATCGGGCTATCCATAAAGCCACTATCAAAAGGAGATGGGTAGCATGCTAGATAATGAAATCCGCCAATGCCTGACGTTTGACGATGTATTGCTGGAGCCTGCTGCCAGCGAAGTGTTACCCACAACCGCCGATGTCAGCACCTTTTTGACCCCAACTATTAAATTGAATATACCCATAATCTCCGCTGCCATGGATACTGTCACCGAGGCTGGAACTGCAATCTGCATGGCGCGACAAGGAGGATTAGGGATTATCCATAAAAATATGTCTATCCGGAATCAGGCTGAGGAGGTTAAAAAAGTAAAAAAATCTGATCATACCCTGATCTCCAATCCAGTGATTATTGAGCCTGGCGCCAAACTGAGCCAGGCCTACCAGTTAATGTCCCGGCACCATATCTCCGGTATCCCGGTGGTTGAGGGAAAAAAACTGGTGGGGATCATCACCAACCGGGACCTTCGCTTTGAAAAAAACATGGAGCAAAAAGTGGCAGCGGTGATGACTGCCGAGTTAGTTACCGCTCCCCTGGAAACCACCCTGGAAACTGCCAAAGAGTTGATGCAAAAAAACCGCATCGAAAAACTTTTGGTGGTGGATCAAAATTTCCGGCTGAAGGGATTGATCACTATTAAAGATGTGCTTAAGACTCAAGAGCATCCCCTGGCAGTGAAAGACAGCGATGGCTGCCTGTTAGTCGGAGCTGCGGTTGGGGTTGGCAAAGACAGTTCCGAAAGAGCAGATACGCTGCTAAAGGCCGGAGCTGATGTGCTGGTAGTGGATACCGCTCACGGACACGCCCGAGATGTATTCAAGGCGGTTAAACGGCTTAAAAGCGATTTTCCCCGCTCTCAACTGATAGCCGGCAATGTGGCTACCCTGCAGGGATGTAAATCCTTGATAGAGGCCGGGGCTGATGGAGTGAAAGTTGGAGTAGGACCAGGTTCTATATGCACCACCCGAATTATTGCTGGAGTTGGCGTACCGCAAATCAGCGCTATTGCCGACTGTGCCAAATTCGCCACTTCCAAAGGAATTCCTATAATCGCAGATGGAGGAATCAAATACTCAGGAGAAATAGTCAAATCCCTGGCCGCCGGAGCCCAATCGGTAATGCTGGGCTCACTGCTGGCCGGAACCGATCAAAGTCCAGGCGACCTGATACTATATCAAGGACGTTCCTACAAATTATACCGGGGAATGGGTTCTCTGGGAGCTATGAAAAAAGGAAGCGGTGATCGTTACCGGCAGGAGCATATCACTGAAGTCACCAAGATGGTTCCCGAAGGGATCGAAGGACGGGTTCCTTACAAAGGGAGCCTGGATAAAATGATCTATCAACTGCTGGGCGGCCTTAAAAGCGGCATGGGTTATACCGGCTGCGCCACCATAACTGATCTTAACCAAAAAGCCCGTTTTGTCCGCATAACCGCGGCTGGCCTAAAAGAGAGTCATGTCCACGATGTAATTATCACCAAGGAAGCCCCCAATTACCGAGTGGAATAGATAACCAACTTATGAGAAAACTACTGTTGAAAATACTCCGCTCTCTATTCTGGCAAAACCGCTGGAGAAATTTACAATCCGTATTTTTGACGGTATCTTTTGTGGTCATAATGCTAATCTGGGGACTTTTTTACTCCTGTGACCCGTCAAAAAACTATACTGAAAACGGCCAGGGAAATCACCCGTCCGGCAGTGCGCCAATAAATCTGCAAGTGGTAAAAATTTCTCCTAAATTATTGATTCCTGGAACTGTGTTAACCATTTCTGGTAATTTTCCCCTGGACCTGGATAAATACCATATCAATTGTACCCTGGAAGGTACCCTGCGCAACATCCAGGAAAAGATGCCCTTTATCCTCGCGTTCTCTCCTGAAATGAAGGATAACAACACCTTACAATGGGAGGTGCCCCTGGCAATATTTGACCAGATGGGCAGCAAAGGAAAAGACGATTTTTTCTATGACTTCTCCGGCCGTTTCGAGATGAAACTTATCCATAAAACCGCCAAGAAAAGCGGCCAAGACAGTAGCAGTATCACCCTGCAATTCGCATCCTTTATTCGTCCGCAATTAAACATCTCCCAACTGGATATTATCTATCTTCACCAAAAAATTATCCTGGCTGGCAACAATTTCATCCGCCACAAAGAGGGAACTACCATGCTGGAATTGCAAGGGGAGTTTATAGATAACCTGGGAAATAAAAAAGCGACCCACTGCATACTGGACACCGAGGTTCTGGATCGCTCCCATCTGAGCATTAGCTTCACCCCCCTTCATCTGGGGATAGTTCCGGGGAGATTCACCGGCAATATTACCCCCACAAATAATGGCGCCTGGAAACAAATAAACCGGGGGAATCAAGTTCCCATATCTTTCTTGCTATCTTCCCCGGCTATTTATAATATTACTCCCACCCAGGTCAGCCGCGGCCAGATTATCCTCCTGACCGGTGATGGTTTTATCGGTTCAGGGTTGCCTGGAGGCGGAAAAACTACCATTATAGCCAAAGGAAACTTTACCCTTAAAGACGGGCGGGTTATCTCTTATACCAAAGATTATTTCTACTTAAAACCCCGGGTAGAAAGCGGCCAGCAATTGAGTTATATTGTGCATGTTAATGTAGATGAAAAGGGTAAATCCACAGATTTAGGCGCTTTAACCGGCACCTTTAGAGGTAATTTTTCGGTTGGTATCGAAAAAGATGGGCAAAAGGTGGAGAGTAGCACTCCCTTTCCGGTTCAAGTTACAATTTTACCTCAACGCCAATATGTTTATCTCAAATATTTACCGGAATTTACCGATAGCCTGCGAAAATTTGGCCTGCGCAATTTGGAGTCTCTGATCCGTCAGAGAATACAACAGGTGGTGGAAAGGGATTATCAACTAATAAATATTCAAATCTCCACCCTGCCACCCATCGATTTTGAAGAATATGTCACCGTAGAGATGGGCGGCCCCGACCCTAACGGAATTGGCCTTTTAGGGTTAGAAAATTCTCCTGGTATGGATTACTTTAACCGCCGTTTTGACGATACCATTGGCGGATATAATTCAGAGAGCCAACTCTACGGCGGGATTTTTCTGGAATCTTTTCTACATTTCAGCCCCAAACATCCCAAAGCTTATCTATTTGCCTCCCCAGTATTCGACCAGGTATTCGCTCCCTTCATCAAAAATCCGGTAAAAGTGAGTGAATACCCAGGCGGCAGCAGAAGCGAGATTATCGGCCAGGCCATTCAGGCACTTGGCAACCTGGTAGGCAACACTGTTTCTCACGAATTGGGACACTCTTTGGGATTAGCCCTGGAGCCTGGTTGCGATCAGTATCACAGCTCCGATGGCATTAATCAACTTATGGACTGCGGCTCAGACCGGCCCTTTGAAGAGCGGGCTGAACTCAACGGACAGGGACCCCAGCGCTTTTCGCCAAAACATTTGGAATATTTACTCACTATTTTGCCTAAGCAATAAAAACCACCGAGGTATTAACATGAACCAAACAGAACAAGATAACAACAGCATAGACAATAAGAAAGAGGATGATCTTCTTGAACTCGAACTGGACTTGGACCTGGACCTGGACG
>CAZTWC010000008.1:0-12846 GCA_964617105.1 uncultured Myxococcia bacterium | reverse complement strand
CCAGATGCTGGAGGACACCATGCCCTCTGGCCAGGGATTTAAATTGAGCGCCGGCCAGACCGTTACCGGGAATATCATGAAAATTAGCCGGGAGGTAGCCTTTGTCAATCTGGGGGGTAAAAGTGAAGGGCAGGTAAACCTGGAGGAACTTCTGGATGAAGAGGGGAAACTCCCTTACTCTATAGGTGATTCGGTCGAACTATTTGTGTTGACTCCCTCCTCTCGCGACGGAATAGCGATTCTATCCCGCAAGTTGGCCAAGGGCAAGGCCGCCCGCGAATTTATCCAGGATGCTTACAGCAACAGGATTCCCATGGAGGGAAAAGTGGCGCAAGTGATCAAAGGGGGACTGGAAATCAATCTGTCCGGTTTCAAGGCTTTCTGCCCCATCTCCCAGATCCAACTCCACTACTGCGAAGATCCAGATATCCATTTGGGACAAAATTATGCTTTCCGGATTACCCGGATGGAAGGTGATATGAAAAATATCGTTGTTTCCAGGCGTTTAATTTTGGAGGAGGAGGAGAAAAAAAAGGCTAGCCAGTTGCGGATGGACCTGAAAAAAGGGGACCACATAAAAGGAAAAGTGGTTTCCATACGGCCCTTTGGCGCTTTTATCGACTTAGGTGGCCTACAGGGACTGTTGCACGTCTCACAAATGTCATTTAGCCGGGTAGAAAATCCAGAAGAGATAGTAACGGTAGGCCAGGAGATCGAGGTGGAAATATTAGAATTCGATGTGGAATCCGATCGGATATCCCTGGGACTAAAACAATTGATGCAGGACCCCTGGGAAATGGCGGCGGAGCGCTATCTTCCCGGCGACACGGTGGAAGGAACAGTAGTTCGGATCACCAATTTTGGCGTGTTTGTAGAACTGGAGCCGGGGGTGGATGGCCTATTACATATCTCTGAAACCTCCATAATGGCGAGGGAAAAATTGAGGCATCCCAGCGATTTTTTCAATCAGGGCCAGAAGATAGAGGTGCAAATTGGTGAAGTTTATGATGGACAGAAACGGATATCTCTGCGGGCTCCCCTTCAAAACGATGGCGCTACTCCAATCGAGGTAGGAAATCTGGTGCAGGTTACGGTGGAAAAAGTGGTGGATTTTGGTGTCTTTGTGCGCATCCCACCCCGCAGCAGCGGACTGATTCACAAATCGGAGATGAATCTTCAGGATGGACAGGATCACAAAAAAGTCTTTTGCCCCGGTACCGCCTTAGATGCAAAAATATTAGCCATTGGCGAAGATCAAAAAATAAAACTCTCCCTGAGCACCGGCTCAGAACAAAAACAAGAGGATGACCAGGTGGCTAAATACCAAAAAAAAGGCGAGGATACTCAGTCGATGGGCTCCTTTGGGGATCTCCTGAAAAAGAAAAAGTTGTAGGCCAATAACTCCTGAAGGTTAGCCCTTCAACCACTGAAGAGCTTCTGACTCTTCTTTAAAAATTTTGATCTCCTTTTTTCGAACCAATTTTAGGGCGGTGCTGGCCAATTTCAGTAGCCAGCCTTTCGGGCCGAAAAAAGCGATTTTGCCAAATTTTTCCCCGGTTACGGCGTTGGAGAGCACTCTCTGGGCACCGAGAGCAGGAAGTCCCGCTTCACTCAGATCAATGAGTAAATTTACTTGTCCCGGATAAAGGGCGGCCAACCGGTGAGTTATCTCTGCCTTTTCTCTGGCCATCTCTTGGGAAGTAAGCGATCCTTTACCCTTAATAAACAAAATGCCATCATCTCTGATGGCAAAATGCTCTACCTGGTTTTTGTGTTCCTGTATTACATTCATTATAATGCAAACCGATTGGGCGCCAGCCTGACGGCTAATTTCTTATCTTCCCGGCCCAGGATTATAGCGGTTAGCAGAGAACCAATTGCTGGCGATACTGTCACTCCGTGCCCTCCCAGCCCGGCCAGCCAATAGAAGCCCTCTACCTTTGGATCGGGTCCAACCACAAAGCGTTCGTCAGGAGTTAGAGTCCTAATTCCAGACCAGGCCCGCACCAGTGAATAAGTATGCAGGGCTGGAAAATGGTTTATCCCCTTGGCAACCGCTCCCTCCACCATCTTTTGGTCCACTGGTGAGTCGCAGGGTTCTATCTCCTCTTGATCGCAGGGGCTAAGTAAAAAGCCTCCGCTCTCCGGCTTCAAATAAACCCCACTGGCCTCATTCCAGACCATGGGCAGCCCCTGGGTAGACTGCTTATCATCCTTGATCATCAGCAAATGACGCCGGCAAGTATTGAGTGGTACCGCAAAAGCCCCGGCCATCTGACCGAGTTTTCCAGCCCAGGCTCCGGCGGCATTGATCAACACCTGGCAAGGAAACTGTTTTCCCCCGGCTATAACTGCAGTTACCCGCTGATTTTGCTTCACAATGTTCTCAACTTCCGCCTTAAAAATTACTTTAGCCCCTTTTTGCCGGGCTCCTTTTAGAAAACCCTGTAAAAGATTGTTTACATCCAGGTCACCGTCAGTGGGACATAAGGTGGCAACAAATTCCTGGTCCTGCCCTGGCAAAAGAGGAAATAATTGACAGGCTTTTGCCCAGGAGATCAACTCTCTTTTCAGGCCATGCTCCTGATTCATAGCCACCTGGGCCTTGATTTTTTCCTCCCGGTCCAGGCCGTGGAGAGTAATCAAGCCCATGGGGTTGTAATTGATAGGCATAGGAAAATCAGGAGAGGGATTTTGAAAAAAATATTTCCCGGCCACCGCCAACCGGCAATTTACCCGGTCATTGATAGCAGCCCGGGCAAAGGCGGCGTTGCGGCCGGTGGCATGAACTCCGGCTAACTTCTCCTTTTCCAGCACCACAATATGCTTAAAGCCAGTTTTGGATAAGAAATAAGCAGCAGCCGCACCGGCAATTCCCGCGCCGACTATAACTATTTGTTCCTCTTTTTTACTATTTATTGACATCAAAAATTACTTCTGGTTTCAATCCTTTGGTTATCACATCTTCATGGATAATACACTCCTTAACCCCCTTTTGAAAAGGCACGGAATACATAATATCCAACATGGTATTCTCCAAAACCGACCTGAGACCACGGGCGCCGGATTGCAACAGCATCGCCTTTTGCGCCACCGCATCCAAAGCCCTTTTATCAAAAGTCAATTTGACATTTTCCATTTCAAAAAGAGTTTGGTACTGTTTTACCAGGGAATTTCGAGGTTTAACTAAAATTTCCACCAGGTCTTCTCCGGTCAATTCGGAAATGGTGGCGATTATGGGTAACCTACCTATAAACTCGGGGATCAATCCACAGCGCAACAGGTCTTCCGCCTCAATCTTTTCCAGAGTTTCCCCAATGTTTTTTTTCTTGATACCGCTAATTTTTACCCCGAAACCTATGGTGGAGGAGTCAATTCGGTTTTTGATAATTTTGTCCAACCCGGTGAAAGCGCCTCCACAAATAAAAAGAATATTGGTGGTATCTATTTCCACCAATTCGTTCTGTTTATATTTTCGGGCGCCCCAGGGAGCCACATTAACTTTTGTTCCCTCAATTATTTTCAGCAGCGCCTGCTGAACTCCTTCACCCGATACATCTCGAGTGGCAGATTGTATATCTCCCGATTTGCGCGCTATTTTGTCGATCTCATCGATATATATTATCCCCCGACAGGCTGCTTCCGGAATATCGGTAGAGGAATGAAGCAGGTTCTGAACAATATTGTCCACATCTTCACCGACATAACCAGCCTCGGTCAAGGTGGTGGCATCGGCAATGGCAAAGGGGACCTTTAATATCTTGGCTAAAGTTTCAGCCAGCAAAGTTTTACCCACACCGGGAGGACCAATTAACAAGATATTGCTCTTTGACACCTCCACGCCCTGGGTGCTCTCTAAAGATAAAATCCGTTTATAATGGTTGTAAACCGCTACCGAGAGTATCTTTTTTGTCTTATCCTGGCCAATAACGTACTCATCCAAAATAGTTTTTATCTCTTTGGGCCGGGGAATTTTGTCAAAAGTTGCGTGATCTTCGCCATTAGAAGTTTCTTCATCAATTATCTCACTGCAAATATGGATACATTCATCACAGATATGGACATTGGGGCCCACAATAATACGGTTAGCTTCTGATTTGTTTTTTCCGCAAAAGGAGCAACAAATATTATCTTTCTTTCTTTTCATTGTTTTCAACCTTCGGGTATTGATCCTTTGCATTCCAATCTGGAGCAAGTAAAAGAGTTAAATATTCTATCAACCATATTAAATTTGCAAGATTTTTTTTACCTGATGGCAATTCAAGCCCGCATAAATTACCGGGAATCCTGGCTATAATCTTTTACAGAGTTATCTCCATCAGGCGGAGGCAGCACAGGAATTGGGTGGAGAATTTCGGGATTAAAAACCCTGGTGTTGTGCTTTATCACCGAAGGCAGCCGCTTGAAATTATCCACCATTGATTGAAATTGATTGAGCATTTTTGGACTCATAATTTTTTTAAAAATCTGCGGGTCGGGGCTGGTCAAAATTTTATCAGCCTGATCGGGGTCCATCCCCTCCTCCAAAAAAATATCTCGCATCTGGCTGACTTCTTCTTGAAAATCATCCGGATAAAGAGATAGCACTTTCTTCCGGCGACTGTATGGAGAAGGTTCTCTGTTATCATCATTATCAGCCTGATAGGATTCCTCCTCTTTGGGCACAGCATGTGGCTCTGGGAGAGATTTTGGGTAACTCCCCCCTTTCTCCTTTTTTTCATCTTTGGTAGAGGGAAAAAGTCTGGATAGAGATTTAACCAACTTTTGTTGTTGCTTTAGTTTCTTTAGTCGATTTTGCTCCTGCTGGGTAACTTTTTCTCCGGTTTGGTTTTTATTGGCATCAAAACCAATCTGGTCTTTTTCTGGCGGTTGATTATCGGCCAAAATCAGCCAAAATATAAACAGAGAGAACATAACCGCCATGATAATAAAAATATTTTGGTTTTTTATTCCCATCCTAAGCCTCCATTATGCCGTAAATCCAGATGTCTATTCAATACGATGTTAATTCTCTGACGAAAACTGTCATTATAATTTTAACAAAATAAATGGAAAAAAAAAATTAAAATGATATAATTTCTGGCAACTATACCATTGTGCATTCCAAAAACAAAAAAATTGCACGTGAATTTTTAATTACCCATATAAGGAAATATTTATGACCAGAGCGGCAATTTTTTATTGTAAAAAAATAAAAGACCATTCCTGTATCGGCTTAAGGCCATCAAGGAAAAAAATGGTCAATACGGTAATTTTGACAGCATCGATGTTGTATCCATGACCGATTGTGGAGATTGTCCGGGCCTTTTGGTTCCAAGAGTAAAAATGATAACTCAGGCTGCAGCCGGACTGGAAAGGGAGCCTAAAGTTATATTTTTGGGGACCTGCATGAAACTGGCCACCGAAACCGGCGGCTGCACCCTGGATTTAAACAAAATGCAAAAAGTTCTAGAAGAAAAAACAGGTAAACAGGTCATAATTGGTACTCACGATTATTGAGAGCATATGGTGATAATTCTTGAATTTTTCTTTACAATTCTATAAACTCACTTTTTTCAATATTATTATTATATATATCCGAGGTGCCAATCATGCTCAGTAAAATGCGCGACCATCAAAGGTCATTTTTAATCTATTTACTCTTCGGCATTATTATCGTGGTTTTTGCGGTCTATTTTGGTCCTGGCAGCAAAGGGTTGGAGGGTGGAACTCCCTGGGCAGCAAAAATTGACGGAAAATTGATCTCCCAGGGTGAATTTCAATTTTCTTATTCTCGGATTTATGAACGTTATAAAAGTCAAATGCCCACCTTTAACCAGGAAATAGCCAAAAAGTTAAAATTAAAAAATCAGGTTATGCAAAATATTATCCGCAACCGGTTGCTAGCCTTAGAAGCCAAGAAGATGGGGGTACGAATTCCGGAAGAAATCCTGATTAAAGCCATCAAAGAGATGCCCTTTTTTAAACAGGGAGATAACTTCGACTTCGCCCTGTACCAAAAAATAGTCAATTACTATTTCCAAACCTCTTTAAGTAATTTCGAACTACAATTTAAAAGGGATCTTATCGCCCAACAATTCAGCAACTCCTTAATGCGATTGGTTCACGTTTCCAACTCTGAAGTTGAAGAAGCCTACAAAAACGACCAGGAAAAAATCAACCTTCAATTTATCAAGTTCGCCCCAGACCAATTCCCCCCCAGGAAAAATATCGAGGCAGAGGAGATAGCCGCCCTTAAAAAGGATGAACCCCAAAAATTAAAAGATTACTACAATAATCACAAATCTAAATATAAAACTCCCAAGCAAGTGAGAGCACGCCATATTCTGATCAAAGTGCCAAAAGACGCTCCCCCGGAAGAAAGACTAAACGCCCAGGCCAAAATTGAACAGATCTCCCTGGAAGCGCCTAAAGAAAATTTTGCCGATTTGGCAATAAAATACTCCCAGGATACCACCACCAAGGATAAGGGAGGGGACCTTGGATTTTTCAGCCGTGGCAAAATGGTTAAGCCTTTTGAAATGGCCGCTTTTGCTCTGAAAGAGGGTGAGGTAAGTAAGCCGGTGGAATCTATTTTTGGTTATCACATAATAAAGTGTGAAGAGATCAAAAAACCCACCAGTAAAACCTTTGAAGAGGTGGAAGAAGAGATTGCCCGCCAACTGATTAATGATGAGCACCAAAAAAAGGCGGCTAAAAAAGAGGCGGAAAATTACCTGGCCCAGTTTAAAGCCAAGACCCCCTTTGAGCAGTTGATCCCCAAACCGTCCGTGGAAATAAAAGAGGATGGCGAATCTAAAGATGATACGGTCTCTGATGCCCAGGGAGAGGAAAAAAGGGTAGAGAAGCCCAACTCTTATGGCTTAATAATTGAGGAAACCGGGGATTTCTCTCCTGGACAGGAATATGTTTTTAATATTGGTATGGCCGATGAAGTTTCCAAAGCAGCCATCCATTTGACCAAAGAGAAACCCGCCCCGAAAAAAATATTTGAAGTAAACGAAAAATTCTTTCTCATCTCCCTTAAAGAGCGGAAAGAAGCGGACATGGAAAAATTTAAAGATGAAAAAGAGAAAACCCGTAAGGAACTCTTGGAGAAAAAAAAGCAACAGGTAGTCGATGCGTGGGTGAAAGAAAAACGGGCTGAAAAAGATATTGTTATCAATCCATTGATCCTTTCCTATGATAAATAATTTTTTTTAACCAATAATATAAATCTTAACTGATTATAAACTGGCAGATTAGAGGTGTAACTATGGAAGATAAAAACGGTTTGAAAGAGAGTCTAATATACTCCTGGAATGACGTTAATTACCTGGGAGAAGACACCAGAAACCTATTTAACCGCAGGATTGTCAATGTGGAGACCGATGATGAAACCCTCAGGGATGGATTACAGTCTCCCTCGGTCAAAATGCCTACCATCGAACAGAAACTAAAAATACTCCATTATATTAATGAGTTAGGCATCAATTGCGCGGATATAGGTCTGCCAGCGGCAGGCGAAATGGTCCAGCAGGATGTGCTCCGTTTGGCCCAAGAGATTGTTAATTGTAAAATGGATGTTAAGCCAGCCTGTGCCGCTAGAACCGTTGTTGGCGATATTGAACCTATCGTAGAAATCTCGCAGCGGGCCGGTATCCCCATTGAGGCTCAGATATTTATCGGTTCTAGTGCTATTAGACGCTATGCCGAAGAGTGGAGTCTTTCCAGGATGCTGAAAAACACCGAGGAAAGTGTTAAATTTTGTGTTAGCAACCAAATTCCGGTAATGTATGTTACCGAAGATACCACCAGAGCCGATCCCAGAATATTGAAGCATCTTTACTCAGTGGCCATTCAAAACGGCGCCCAACGTATCTGTGTTTGTGATACAGTTGGTTACGCAACTCCCGATGGGGTAATCAACCTCCTCGACTATATTAAAAAAGTGGTTTGGGATGCTGGAGAAGATGTGAAAATTGACTGGCATGGGCACAACGACAAGGGGCTGGGACTATGCAACACCCTGGTGGCAGCCATAGACGCCGGTGTTGACCGGATACACGGTACTTGTCTTGGAATAGGTGAACGCTGCGGTAATGCCGCCCTGGATCAAATTCTGATCAACCTCTACTTGATGGGCTACTATAAACGTGATTTGCACGCTCTCAACGACTATTGCCACTTTGTAGCCAATGCCTGCCAGGTTCCAATCCCCTATAACTATCCAGCCATTGGAAACGATGCCTTTAGAACCGCCACCGGTGTCCATGCTGCCGCTATAATTAAGGCTATTAAAAAGAGTGACGATAGTTGGCTGGCCGATTTTGTCTATTCCGGCGTGCCGGCCCATGCTATTGGTAGCGAGCAACTTATAGAGATAGGGCCGGTTAGCGGTAAATCCAATGTTGTCTATTGGCTGCAGACTATGGGAATAAAGCCTTCGGAGCAGTTAGTGGATGCTATCTTTGAGCATGCCAAGTTTTCAGACCATATCTTGAGCACCGAAGAAGTATTCGAAATTATAAAGAATTTGGAGTAGTCAACCCGGGATTTCAATCCCGGGAATTATTTTCGTTCTTAAAATTCCAGAATACTATCCACCTCGGCTTTATCAACATCCATCAGAAATTGAATTCCACTGATATCAGCAGCGTCCTGGGTTAGGGCGGCTAGATCATCTCTGGTCATGTATCCCAGATTAAATTTTCGGCTGCCACACATCAACTGGCGTAAACCCTGGCCCAGACGCTCATAGTAGGTGTAAAGACCGATAGCCCCGGTGGGTAATTTTTCAAACTCTGCATCACCCAACTGATCCCGCAAGTGGGCTGAAGTCACAAAAATTTCATCTCTGGTTTTGCCAAAACGCTCCACATAAACAGGCACCTCGTTTCGATCGATGGTGCGTCCTATGGTTTTACCTACCATAACAGCAGCAATAGGGCTGCGAGCCATACCAATCAATTTAACAAAAGGCGCGCCCAGAGACAGCCCCTTGAATATCTGATCTTCAAAGGTAAAGCCACCGGCCAGAGCCAAAGGCGGAACATACTGTCCCCGGTCGGCAATCCGCTTGGCATATTGGTATAACAAAGAGTGTAACTCCACCGGAGGCATTCCCCATTCATTCATCATTCTCCAGGGGCTCATGCCGGTACCGCCTCCGGCTCCGTCAACCGTTAAAAGATCGATCTTGTATTTGGAGGCATAGGCAATGGCCCGAGCCAAATCAGCCGGTCTATAGGCACCGGTTTTCAAAAATATATATTTAGCCCCAGCCTGGCGTAACTCTTCCACCCGCTTGGCAAAAGACTCTTCCTCAACCATGCCCAGGCGTGAGTGTCTTTCAAACTCTTTGAAAGCGCCACGCTCAAAAGCCCTAATCACCACCGGATCGGTGGGGTCAGGAAGGACAATATAACCACGGTCATAGAGCAGTTGCGCCCTTTTCAAATCGGTAATCTTAACCTCGCCGCCAATATTTTTAGCCCCCTGTCCCCATTTTAATTCCACTATATCCACCCCTAGTTTCTGGATGGCGTATTCTTGGGTTCCCAACCGGGTATCTTCCACATTGGCCTGGACAATAGTGGCTCCATAGCCGTCACGTTGATGGTCTTTAAAGAGTTTTACCCGATTTTTCAGGTCAACCGTGTCAACCACCCGGCCATTTTTAAAAACTGCCTGGGGATCCATTCCCACCACATTTTCACCTATAGTAAGGCCGGTTCCCGCAATAGCGGTACCAATGGCAAGCCCATCCCAATTGTTCTTGGCTATATTAGTAGAGCCAATCCCGGGAATAATCCAGGGATAGCGAAATTTTATCCCGTTATCATGTCCAAACGTAACATTCAAATCAACGGCAGGAAAAATCGCCTTATCGCTGTCTGCCTCAACTCCTAAAGCGCCAACCGCGGTTCCCATAATATTGAAATGGGAATAATCAATTGGATACCTTTTCTCTCCGGCTGTAGTTATCACTCCAAAAGGTTGGGGATAAATTACTTCGTGTCCCCTGTAGGCGGATTTGCCGATTTCGCACATTCCGACACAACCGTCAACACATGTAACACACATTCCAGAAGTGGGAACTATCGCCCCTTCGGTACGGTTTTTCGTAAGTGTTGCCGCAGTAGCATTGACATTAGAGAGAGACATATTTTCCTCCTTGACTTTTAGTAACTATTTAATTTCACAGGCCACGCAAGGGTCCATGTAACACATCATATCATCAAATTTATCCTGAGCCGCACAGGGTGGGCTCAAGTTGGCGCAACCTCCGCAGATAGCTTTATCTGGTTCGGTATAAGTACATCTGAGTTGGCAGGCGGGACATACATAACTGCATCCGCCACATAACCGGCACTCTTCGGAACGAATATCAAAAGGGGTGCCAATGGAACGATTTTCACCCCGGCCTCTAAAGCCGATAGCGTTTCCAGTCATCTGCTCGTTGCACATGCGAACACATAGACCGCAAAGAATACAATCCTCGTGTTCTTGTTTAAACCGCTGCTGCCTCACATTATGGGCCGAGGCTAAATCCTGAATCACTTTGGACTGGGGGCAAGACGCTAAAAGCAACTCCAAAATCATTTTTCTGGCCCTAAGAACCCGATTGGAGGCGGTCCGTACCACCAGGCCATTTTCAGCCGGATAGGTGCATGACGATACCAGCTTTGAACTGGCGCCTTTACCGATCTCAACTACACAAAGCCGGCAGGCTCCATAGGGAGACAGTCCTTCCAGGTGGCAAAGAGTGGGAATAGGGAAGCCCAAAAAGTTGGCCGCTTCCAACAGGGTATAACCCTCTTCCACAGAAACATCCAGACCATTGATAGTTAAATTAATCATCTTGAACACTTCCTATTGATTACATTTTGTAAATTCCAAGTCACACCGCAGGCAGCGCCTAGCCTCTTTAGTTGCATCCTCTATGGCAAGAGATTTCTCTACCTCTCTAAAATTTCCCTGTCTCGACTCCGCTGGACTCAAGATGGCCTGGACTCTCTCCGCCTCATCAGTGTCATCACTAGTAGATTCCGGCGGCTCCACATAAATTTTGGGAACCGCTAGTTGCGCCGGTTGAATTAAATCTTCCTGATTCAAATAACGGTCTATTATTGCCGCCACCTTTTTACCATCTGCAATAGCGTCCACCACAGTACTGGGACCCCTCACCACATCTCCGCCGGCAAAAACCCCGGGCCGGTTGGTGGAAAAAGTCTTATCATCAATCACCACGGTTTGCCATTTACTGAGTTCAATATTGTCAGCCGGCAAATAATCGACTTCTGGCTCTTCACTGATTGCCACAATCAGTGTATCCAGAGATAACCTATACTCGGTTCCCGATTGTGGTTTTGGGCTTCTCCGGCCGCTGGAGTCAATTTCGCCAAGACTGTTTCTAATGCATTCCATTTGGGATAATTGCCCATCTTTACTGTGGATTTTTATAGGCGAAACCAAAGGTTCAAGTTTTATCCCCTCCTCTAAGGCTGCCTCTATCTCTTCATGGTATGCGGGCATCTCTTGACGGGTACGGCGGTAGAGGATAGTAACGCTTTTTACTTCGGGCTGGCGGATGGCAGTTCTGGCAGCATCTACCGCTGAGTTACCGCCCCCAATCACCACCACATCTCCTTTAGCCTGGCCATGCCGGTTAAAAGCCTTTAGAAATTTCATGGAGGGCAAAACCCCTTCCATATTTTCACCTTCAATATTCAATTTGCGGCTTTTATGGGCTCCCAAAGCCAGAAAAACTGCCCGATACCCCTCTTTTAAAAGACCATCCACAGTGATATCTTTTCCCAGTCTGGTGTTGCATTTTAAGGTTATATTTTCGTCCAGAAGAGAACTTATCTCCAAACGCAATACATTTCTGGGCAGCCGGTAGGCAGGAATACCGGAGAGCAACATTCCACCCGGCTCATTTTCCGCCTCAAATACAGTCACCTGATACCCATTAACCGATAAATAATGGGCAGCGGTCAAACCGGCCGGTCCAGAGCCGACTATGGCAATATTGGGAGTTTCCAAATCGTTGTTATCGGTTTTAATCGATTTAAGGGGTTTATAGTCTGGTTGATAAAATAGAGGATTTATACGATCAGTGATCACCCGTTTTAAAGCCCTGATGGCAATGGGTTGGTCGCCGGTAGAACTCATTTTGCATCTGGTTTCACACCGGTGATCGCAAACCCGGGCACAAACCGAAGGTAACGGATTGGTTTCCCGGATAGCCAAATAGGCTTTTTCATATTCACCATTTTCCAGATGTGCAATATAGCGCCATGGTTCAGTATCAATGGGACAAGCTGACTGGCAGGGTGCACCCACTAACTCTTTGCAAACAAAAGCATCACATCTTTTGTCGACAATATGCCTTTTGTACTCTTTAAGAAAATACCTAAGCGTGCTTAATACCGGATTTGAGGCAGATTGTCCCAGACCGCACATGGTGGTATCTTTTATCACAATGGCCAATTTTTCCAAAAGTTCAAGTTTTTCCAGAGTGCCTTCACCTTTGGAGATATCATCCAGCAACTCATACATCCGCTGAATGCCCTTACGGCAGGTAAAACACTTGCCGCACGACTCATCCTTAAGGAAATTCATAAAATACTTGGCCACATCCACCATGCAAGTATTTTCATCCATCACAATCATACCACCGGAACCCATAATGGAACCGGCATCAGCCAGACTTTTATAGTCGATTGGCAAATCGAATTTATGGGCCGGAATACAACCGCCAGAAGGGCCGCCGGTCTGAACAGCCTTAATTTTGCTGCTGGAGGCAGAACCGCCGCCAATGGTATTGATAACCTCATTTACCGAAATTCCGATAGGCACTTC
>CAZTWC010000007.1:266-35865 GCA_964617105.1 uncultured Myxococcia bacterium | reverse complement strand
ACCTCTTTCATCCGGGTTTCGCTATGAATGTCCAATCGCCATTCGGTCAATTGGGAGGCTAGCCTTACATTCTGACCTCGGCGGCCTATAGCTAAAGATAGTTGATCATCGGGTACCACAATTTCCATGGAGCGGCTCTCCTCGTCTATTAAGACTCGCTTTACCTCCGCTGGCTGTAAGGCGTTACATACAAATCTAGCCGAATCTTCATCATAGGGAACAATATCGATCTTTTCACCCCGTAACTCCTGGACCACGTTTTGCACTCTGGAGCCTTTGATACCAACACAGGCACCAATAGGATCGATGTCCATATCCTTTGAATAAACCGCTATTTTGGCTCTACTGCCCGGTTCTCTTACTGCACGGATAATTTGAACCAGACCATCGCTAATTTCCGGAACCTCCACTTCAAATAACCTGGTCAGGAAATTGGGTGAAGTTCGGGAAAGAAATATTTGCGCCCCTTTTGTAGCCTGAGGGATATCTAAAATATAAGCCTCTATACGATCATTTATTTTATAGGATTCCCTGGGTATCTGCTGTTCATATCGCAAAATAGCCTCTGCCCGTCCCAGGTCTACGATTATATCTCGGCGCTCAAACCTTCTAACCATCCCGGTGATCAGTTCGCCTTTCCTATCTTTATATTCATTATAAACTATGTTCCGCTCCGCCTCCCTGATTTTCTGTATTATTACCTGTTTAGCAGTTTGAGCGGCAATCCTGCCAAAATTCCTGGTTTCCAATTTCATTCCAAAACTATCGCCTACCTGAGCTTCAGGATCGATCTCCACAGCATGATTCAGGTTTATTTCCCGAAAAGTGTCTTGGACCATCTCCACCACATTTTTAAATTCAAAAATCTCTACCTCTCCAATTTCATCGCTATACTGCACTTCCAAGTCTCGAAGATATCCGAACTTTTTTCTGGCCGCCTGCAGCATAGCGTTTTCCACCGCCTCTATCAACACCTCTCTATCCATCCCTTTTTCTTTACTTATCTGTTCTATTACTTGTTTTAGTTCTCCACTCATGGTTCTACCTAAAGTTAAATTTTAATTCTTGCCTTTTTAATCTGGTCCAAGTGAATTTGCACCTGCTTTTGATCATAAAACATGGTTATCACTTTTTCCTTTGGGTCGAATCCAATTAAGCGACCGATAATTTTTTTCCGCCGCTCCTGGTTAATTGGTTCCCAGGTCAAAACTTTCAACTCCTGTCCCAGGTTAGCAAAAAAGTCTTTGTTTCTGGTAAGAGGGCGATCAACTCCAGGTGATGCCACCTCAAAGCAGTAAGGCCCAGACATTACTCTCTCTACCTCCAACTGGTCTTCGAGCCGACGGGAAACATCGACACAATCATTGATGGTAATCTCCCGCTCTTCTCTTTCAATCAAAAGACGCAAAATGAATTTGCCCCTTTCAGAAGTCACTTCAACATCCACCGCTTCAAAACCCATCTCTGCCAAAATTGGTTCAACAATAGCCAATACTTTTTTTCTGGTGTTTTGTTGGACATTATTCATAGTAAAAAAACTCCTCTACCCAGGGGCAAGCCCCTAAAACCAGAGGGGATAAACGTTCAGTCCGGTAAATCTCATCCGGAGATGGTCAATCTCATTTCCCGCCAGAATCTTAAACATCTGTTGAGTAGAAAGGGTTAGAAAATACCCATCAGAATGGACACTATAAAACCAGGCAGGCGGGAAAAATCTCGGTGTTAATATCAGAATGGCCCCTGATAATAAAAAAGCGGGCAGCAACTGCTATAACCACCACTACTATTCAGAGCGCGTCAACTTAACATAAAAATTAAGGCATTTCAAGATAAAAATTAGGTATGAGCAGAAATTAATCATTGATTATAATTCAATTTCTGGTAGCATTTTGGAATTGAAATCCCGGGAATCTTTTCGCCCTTAAAATCGACGATAGACTCGAGGTATAAATTACACTTACATAGTGGCATTTAATGGTTATCTACCGAGAATCTCCCTGCGTAAATATGACTAAACAAAAATTAACCAAACCTTTTTTTTCCATTTATATACTTTTTCCTCTTATCATATTTTCCTTTTTCCATTGTGGCGATGACCAAACGGGGAACAGCCCTCTTGGAGCCTGCCTTTCACACCGGGACTGTCTGCCTGGTTATTACTGCCATCCCCAACTGCATACCTGCCAGGTTGGCTCCCCAAATAATGGCCTGGGAAGCGGAGAAAATGGAGATGGCGGCACCACAAATTCAGGAGGCAACAATACCGACGGTTCTGGCTCCCAGACTGCCGATGGCGGCTCGCCTTCAGAAAATCAAAATAGTTCTACTGATAGCGGTACTGGTAGCGACAGCAGAACCACCTCCCTATCGGGCACTAAAAAATATACCGATTCCTGCAGCATGGCCGATGAATGCCAAAGCAAACTCTGTATCGCCAACACCAACTTTAGCGGAAAACGGTTCTGCTCAAAACAATGCAGCCAGGACCAGAACTGCGCTACTGATCATATTTGCCTGCCACTTGGAGACAGCGGCCAAAATATTTGCGTAATCAACGACACAGGAAAAGAATGCAGCCTAAAGACGCCTGAAAAATGCCTGACCGGAATTTGTCTGGGATCAAAAGCAATTCCAGCTGGATTTTGCTCCAGAAAGTGTAACAGCGGCAGCCAGTGCCCTGGGGGATACAGTTGCTCCACCTTAAATTCTGCCGGCGGCGCTGATAGGTACTGCACCCAACTGGAACAGGCTTGTGGCAATAATGCATCCAGCTGCTACAGCGGACTTTGCCTGGATGGATTATGCACTGGAGACTGCCGTACCAGCCAGGACTGCCCTACCAAACACCAGTGTAGCCAGGTGCAGGGGAGATCGGTCTGCGTACCCGATTCCCAAGGTAAAAAAACCTTTGGTATAAGTTGCTCCACTGCAGATGACTGCAAAGGTGGCATCTGCCTGCCGGAAACTGGCGGCGCCAGTTTTTGCTCCTCCTATTGCGATAGGATAGGCGGCTGTCCAAAAGGATATGGATGCTCCCTGGCGACAGATGATAACAACAAATTGCTCCAGTTATGTTTGCGCGGCGGAAGCGGCGGCTTTGGAGAATCCTGCCAGGATAATACCAATTGCCGCTCAGCCCTCTGTGTTACCAGTGATGTTAACAATAAAACCTTTTGCACCCGGTTGTGCGCTCAAAACAGCCCCTTTTGCCCTACTGGCTATGCGTGCAAAGAGGCTGGCCAGGGATTTATGGCCTGCGAACCGAAATAAAAAAACGAGGTGAAAACTAATGCATTCCTTAGAGTTGTACAAATTGCTAATTGCTATGATTTGGCTAGGTGGATTTACCTGGCTATGGTCTATTCACTACCAGTTAAGAAAAAAAACTAATCCTGGTATTAAAAAAGAGATATCCTGGATTAGCCGCTGGTCTAGAATTTTCGGTCTGGTAGCCATATTTTTTACCTTCCTGGCCTTTTTTAATGTAGGAATATTTACCTCAAGCGATAAATTGCTAATCCTGCTTCGCGGCATGGGGCTGGCTATTTTGATATTCGGTATTTTTCTGGAAGCCTGGGCCATGAAAACCCTGGATCGATATTACTCTCCTGGTGCAGAACTCTTATCAGACGGAAAAGTTGTGCAGGAGGGGCCTTTTGCCCTGGTGCGCCACCCTATATATGTGGGAGATATCTTTTTACAACTCGGAATCGCCCTGGCTCTAATGTCCTACCTGGCCGTTACCTTTGTGGTTATTATCTACCTGCCAGTGCTACTCCACAAAGCCCAACTGGAAGAGGATCTGATATCCAGGGAACATCCTGAGGATTACCGGGAATACAAGAATAAAGTAGGTATGTTTTTTCCATTTTAAATAGTTGCCGCCCGAAATCCAAATTCTCGAGACGAGGTGGATTCTCGGACGGGCACTAAATACTGTCTTCACTTTGTAACAAAATTATGGAAATAACCGGCAGTGTCCGGCAGTGTCCGGCCTCGAACCATGGCTTCATGCAGAATCATAAAACTCCAACTTCCCTGACCGCAGCTAAAATTCTGGTAGTCGGCGCCGGCGGCTTGGGCTCTACTGTCTGTATTGCCCTGGCCCAATCTGGGCTGGGGCATTTGGGATTAATTGACTACGACCAGGTGGAGATCAGCAATCTTAACCGGCAAATTTTACACAACACCAGCGATATAGACCGGCTTAAAGTTGACTCGGCAGCAGAAAAGATAGGAGTCATCAATCCTGGCCTGGATCTGAAAATATATCCCCACAAACTCGATGCTCAAAACGCCATAGAACTATTTTCCCCATACCACCTGGTGATAGATTGCTGTGACAGCCTGGAGATAAAATTTTTGCTGAACGATGCCGCCTTCTTGAGCAATACCCCATTGATCCATTGCGGGGTGGTGGCTTTCACCGGACAAATGCTCACCATTATTCCGGGAATCAGCGCCTGTTATCGCTGTATTTTTCCAGAAATCCCGCCGGAGGGAGTGGTGTTAAAACCGGCAGAGATTGGAGTATTAGGCCCCATGCCCGGTATACTCGGCGCCTTGCAAGTTATAGAGGCAATAAAATATCTGTCTGGAGTAGAGCACGCATCTATGCTCTCCAATCGCCTACTCATTTTTCAAGGGCTGGAGGATCAAATAAGAACCATACCTATAAAAAGAAACCCCCTATGTCCCCTATGTGGAGATCAGAAAAACATAACTCAGTTGGATGATGAAAATTATGGCCACCTTTAAAAAGGATTTATCCGAAATACCATCAGAGCATTGCCAATTAGACCCTAATGAACAGGAGCGCTACAGTCGACAAATCACGGTGCAGGAGTTTGGCCATAAAGGCCAGGCCAAATTAAAATCCGCCCACCTTTTAGTCTATTATCCTCCTGGCGGTGAAACCCTATTATACTACCTGGCCGCCGCCGGCCTGGGCCAAATAAACTACTGCTGCCATTCTGGGGTCAAACCTCCTGAAATTGCATCAAACAATTTACCTGGCGGACAATTTCCTGGAGCCCTTAAAGCGGCCACTACCTCGAAGCAGATAAAAAACTATCTGGAGCAACTAAACCCCAATACCACCACAATTGATATTGCCAATATCAGTCCTGGCAAAAAGTTACCTGAACCAATTGACCTGATCATCATCCTGGCAGGACCTGATCAATATCTCCCCCATCTGCCTAATTTTTGGTCTACTCTGGATATTCTCCCGGCCCTCTCTTCGGAAACACCGGTTATCTTGACTCGCTTTACTGCTAAGAACATATCTATACACCTTTGTACCCAACCACATCACCAGAAAATGATGGTTGACTCTCAAAAGCGCAGTCAGCAACCAAAAAAGAAAACTGGTGATAAAAAACCTCCGGCTAAACAAGATCTATTTTTACCAGCCGCCATTAATCTGGCCGCATCCTGGACTGCGCTGGAGGCAATTAAAATTATTTCCGGCCTTAAAAAAGCGCAGGACCAGACAGATTCAGAAGTGATGGAGTTGAATTTGGATAATTATGGCTTGGAGGTAAGATAGAATTTTATGTCAGCAAACCAGGATAATAATATTTTGAACAAAAATCCCCATATACTGATTGTCACCGGTGAAACCTCGGGTGACCAACGGGCGGCGGAACTGGTGGGTGAGATAAAGAAAATCCTCCCCAATGCTCAATTTTCCGCCCTGGGCGGTAATGCCCTGGAAGAATGCGGATGCCGTAAGATAGGCGATATCGGTCATATTTCCGCTACCGGTTTTTTTGAAGTGTTGGGTAAACTATTTTCGATTTTTAAACTTTTAGATAAAATTAAAACCTTTCTGCGCTGCTCCAAACCCCACTTGACTATTCTGGTGGATGCTCCAGATTTCAATTTTCGACTGTTGAAATACGCCGCCCTGTTTTCCCGGCTAGTATATTACATATCTCCTCAAATCTGGGCCTGGCGTCCCAACCGGGCCAAGACCCTGGGCAAATACTGCCAAAAGGTGATAACCCTTTTTCCCTTTGAGAAAAAATTTTACCTGAATAAAGGGGTGAATAGGGAAAAAATTGAATGGGTGGGACATCCTCTGGCCCTTGATCACCTTCAGGAGAGAAAAACTAAAGATAATGGAGCACTTAAAAAAATTTTGCTTTTGCCCGGTAGCCGCGACAATGAAGTCAAGCGGCTTTTGCCACCCATGGTCAATGCCTGCCAATTAATTAATAATGAAATAGGCGAGACAAATTTTACTCTGCTAAAAGCCCGGGGAGTAAATCCGGCTCTATTTGATCACAGTCTGACTGGAAATAAAAACCTGGGAATAGAGATAATAGAGCAGGGAGAGGTTGACTCACGGCAGGTAATCCAAGCCTCTTATCTGGTAATCGCTGCCTCTGGCACCGCCACCCTGGAAGTTGCCCTGGCGGGAATCCCTATGGTGGTGGTTTACCGGCTGTTTCCGCTCAGTTACTGGCTGGCCTGCCTTTTAGTAAAGACCCCCCATATTGCTATGCCCAACCTGATTTTAGGGGAAAGAGTGGTGCCGGAACTGATCCAAGGCCAGGCTACTGCTGCCAATATATTCTTTCTGGCGAAAAAATTTATCCAAGACCGGAAACTCTACCAAAAAACCGCCAACAAACTCTTCACCATCAACCAGATGCTCTATTCCGGTCAACCAGCCGCTACTAAGGCCGCTCAAATTATTAAGAAGTTGATGAAAGAACATTGACCATACCTACCGCGCACCAAACGACCTCTATCAAAACGATTACTACCCGGAATTGCGGCGAAAGATCCTGGGCACCCGGCTGGCCACCCAGCAGGTGATTTCATAGGGGATAGTGTTCAGTTGTTCAGCTACCTGATCGATGGTTATCTCTTCATCACCTTGACGGCCATAAAGCACCACCTCGTCTCCTATTTTTATCTGCTCCCCCCGCACATCTACCATCAGTTGATCCATGCAGATAGTTCCCACAATGGGGAAACGGCGCCCCCGGATTAAAACCTCACCCCGGTTAGACAGCAGACGGTTGTAGCCATCACCATATCCAATGGGCACAGTGGCGATGGTGGTGGGCTCGCAGATTATATAATTGTGCCCATAACTGATCCCCTCGCCAGCCTTTACCTTTTTCAGAAAAATTACCCTGGATTTCAATGACATAACCGGTTTGACCGGCAAAAGAGTTTTTACATATTTACTGGGATAAACCCCGTACAGCAACATCCCTCCCCTCACCATATCGAAATAGGATGAAGGCATCTCGCAGGCAGCCGCACTGTTGGCGATATGAGCATAACCAGGATTGATCCCCATCTCCTTAGCCAAATTGACTATTTCTTTAAACCTGGCAACCTGCTGATCAACAAATCCTTTATCCGGGCAATCAGCGGTGGCCAGGTGGGAGTATAGTCCCTTTACCTGTAAGTGTTTCAAGTTTACCAACCGTTCCAGCACCGGGGCAGCGTTAAGATAGTTGATGCCAATCCGGTTCATACCAGTATCGAACTTCAAGTGTATTTTGGCCGGGCATCCATGCCGCCCGGCGGTATTATTAACTCTATAGGCTAACTCTAATGATGAAACGGTTATCTCCAGGTTATAGCGCAAAAACCTCCTGATCTGAGAAAAAAGCACTCCTCCCAGCACTAAAATCGGGGCTTTAATCCCCTTTTTTCTAAGCGAAATCCCCTCCTCCAAAAATCCCACTCCCAGATATTCCGCTCCTGCCTCCACCGCAGCCTTACTTATCTCGGTTATCCCGTGGCCGTAAGCGTTGGCTTTCACCGTTGCCAGCAAAACAGCCGGAGATATCTTCTCCTTGATAAGTCTAACGTTGTACTTGAACGCTTCCAGGTCAATTTCTGAAAAAGTAATTCGCATATCAGAGTTTCAAATCGATACCGTAATTATAAACACAAAGAGATTGAGCACCAACTGCAATAGTGCAGTGGTGCGCCAATCCGTTTGATATTGGTCTGATTGATTTTTAGACGGTAGATAAGATTAACGTTTGGAGAATTGGAATCTTTTGCGGGCACCAGGTTGGCCGTATTTTTTCCGTTCCACTTCTCTGGAATCCCGGGTGATAAATCCCTGTTTCTTCAATATTGGGCGGTATTTTTCAGTGTCTACTTCCAACAGAGCCTTGGTGATAGCATGTCTAATCGCACCTGCTTGTCCAGAAAGACCACCACCCTTAACATTTAAAAAGATATCCCATAGTCCCTGGCAACCAACCAGTTCCAGAGGCTGCCTAATTATCATTTTCAGGGTTTCCCGGCCAAAATAATCATCGATGCTACGCTTGTTGATGGTAATATTACCGCTTCCTGCTTTTAAAAAGCACCGGGCAATAGAGGATTTCCTTTTTCCAGTTACAATCGGCGTCCTATCCATTTATTACTCCTGTCTGTTTCAATTCACGCCCCAGTAAGGGTATTATATCTCTAGTAGTGTTGGTTGTTGAGCTTGGTGAGGATGTTCAGACCCAACATAGATCTTTAGTTTTTTCAGTAATTTCCGCCCCAGAGTATTTTTAGGCAACATACCCTGCACTGCATGGCGGATAATTCTTTCCGGATATTTTTCTCGCATCTCCGAGGCTACCACTGTTTTTAAACCCCCAACGTAACCGGAATGGCGGTAATATTTTTTCTTCTCCCATTTTTTCCCGGTGAATTGGACTTTGTCGGCATTTATTACTACCACAAAATCACCGGTATCGGCATGAGGAGTAAACTGAGGTTTATTTTTGCCCCGCAATATCCTGGCTATTTCAGTTGCCTGACGGCCTAAAATTTTTCCTGCCACATCCACTACGAACCACTTGTGGGTCACTTCATCAGTTTTTGCACTGTAGGTTCTCATTAGAACACCTTTTATAAAAAAGTTAGCGAAAATTAATTAGAAACAGATACCTATATATGCTCTGTAATGTTTTGTCAAGAAGAATCCGCCCTTGTCGAAAAATGGACCCTCTTCACACTACTCCCTGATCCATCATGGCATCGGCAACTTTTAAAAAACCGGTAATATTAGCCCCGTTCACATAATTTCCAGACGTACCAAAACGATTGGCCGCTGATACACATGTATCATGAATACTCTTCATTATAATTTTCAGACGATCATCCACCTCTTTAGCGTTCCAGCCAAACCGGGATGAGTTCTGGGCCATTTCAATGCCAGATACAACTACGCCGCCGGCGTTTGCAGCCTTGCTCGGGCCATATAATATTTTATCGCCCACAAAAAGATCCACACCTTCGGGAGTTGTCGGCATATTGGCGCCTTCCGACACCAGATAAACTCCATTATTAAGCAAGTTCTGGGCATCCTTTAAATTGATCTCGTTCTCGGTTGCGCTTGGGAAGGCGCAGTCTGCCTGGTGGTTCCACAGAGGATTGTAATCGAGGTCAAGATCCACCGGCGTAAAAGTTGCGCCCGGAAATTTACCGGCGTATTCCTCCAGCCGACCACGACGCAAGTTCTTCAACTCCATGACAAATTTTAATTTTTCAGAATTTATGCCCTCTGGATCATAAATATAGCCAAAAAAATCAGATAGGGTAACGCATTTCCCCCCCAATTCATTCACCTTTTCAATGGTATACTGGGCTACGTTTCCACAGCCGGAAACCAGGCAGGTTTTTCCTTCCAAAGTTTGATTGCGGGTTTCAAGCATGTTAGCAGCAAAATAAACTGCCCCATATCCGGTTGCTTCAGGGCGCTTAAGCAATCCACCCCAATTGAGCCCTTTGCCGGTAATAACCCCTACAAATTCATTGCATAATCGCTTATATTGCCCAAAAAGGTAGCCTATTTCTCTTCCACCCACCCCAATGTCACCAGTTATAATATCAGTATTGGGGCCTATGTATCGAAAGAGTTCGTTCATAAAACTCTGGCAAAAACGCATAACCTCATTATCGCTTTTACCTTGTGGGTTAAAGTCACTTCCACCCTGTCCTCCACCTATGGGCAGTGTGGTTAAACTATTTTTAAACACCTGTTCAAATGCTAAAAATTTTAAAATGCCTAGATTAACCGAAGGGTGAAACCTCAAACCGCCCTTATAGGGGCCTATGGCACTATTCATCTCTACCCGAAAACCACGATTGATCTGAATTTCGCCCTGGTCATCCACCCAGGGAACTCGAAACATGATAACTCGCTCAGGTTCGATAATCCGTTCGAGAATTTTAGCCTGTCTATATTCAGGATACCGATCCAAAACAATGGTTAATGACTCCGTTACCTCCTGGACAGCCTGATGAAATTCTGGTTGCGTTCGATTTTTGGCCTTCACATCAGCCATCAAAGTGGTTATATAGTCAGCCATGGAAACCCTCCTAATTCAAGGACCTAAAATCATAGGCATAAAAAATAACAAAATATTAATATTATTGAATCATATTATTAATGTCAACAATGAATAGATTTTGCTTTTTTTTTGCCCTATATATTTTCCATGATAAAATAACAGCTGCCGTCCGAGAATTCACTTCGTAGGGGGGTTTCGGACAGGAACTGAATACTAACGAGGTTATAAATAATTATGCTGTTGGACAAATTAAAAAATATATATCTAAATCTAAACAAAGTTTCCACTCTGGAACACCTTTACCGGTATGTTCTGGAGCAGTTGGAAAACAATTTTAACCCCGATTTTATTATTATCTTACAAGCAGGCGATAATTACCTCCAATACTCGATAAAAAACCAGAGAGGCAATTGCAGGCTTCTGGATGTGGAATCGGCGCTGCACTACTTATCTTTTCACAAAACGGATGACCATAACTACTGCTGCCTGGAAAATTTTCCCCTAATTGACCGAAACAATCAAAAACGACTGGCTAATCTGCATGTCATCCCTTTTCCTCTGGCTGATGAAAGAAAATGCCGCTATATGTTCCTGGCGGCTAAAGCGGAAAACCTCGATTACAGCCAGGAGGATATCCTGTTTTTAGAAAGCATAGTCAACTATCTCTCGGTAAAGGAACAACAGGTAATAGCCAAGCGGGAAAGGCAATTAACCTTTATCAACGTGGTCAGCACCCTGCTGGAAATATTGGATTTAAAAGATATTACCCTCTCTGCCCATGCTAAACGGGTTCATATCTATTCCCTCTACATACTTAATCAACTGGAGATGGAAGACGGCTATAGTTTTGATCGCAGTTTTCGCGAAAATCTGCAGTTGGCCGCTCTTCTCCACGATATCGGCAAAATATCTCTGGCTGAAAATATCCTTACCAAACCCCCGCCCCTGGATCGGTCTGATTTTTCCCAAATAGTCCAGGCGATTGAAAACGGCACCAGGATATTAGCCAAAATTAAACCCTTTACCAAAATAATCCCGGCCATCACCCATTTGAACGAATACTACAACGGCGGGGGGTTTCCCAACGGGTTAGCCGGCGATGAGATTCCTCTTATATCCAGGATATTGGCGGTGGCCAACGCCTTTGACGCCATGACCACCAACCGGTACGGCAAAAAAATGAATCAACCTGAGGCTATGGCGCAATTACAAAAAAGTTGCCAAGTTCAGTTTGACGGCCAGGTGGTAAACGCCTTTTACCAAACCATCCAGAACAACGAAGATATCCTGATGGAGATGATTGAAGAGTACTCCTAAAAAAACAAAAAAATAACTTGAAAAAAAGTGAACTTTTTATAATAATCTAAATAAATTTGTGCTCAATCGAAAAGGCTTGAAAAGGAGAAAATAATGGCTCAGGAAATATTAGACTGTTTAGGATTGAAGTGCCCCCAACCGATTTTAAAAATTTCTGCCAAAGTGCCGACCATGAATGGTGGTGATACTTTGGAAATTCTCGGTGACTGCCCTACCTTCAAGCATGACGTGGAGGCCTGGTGTTCCCGGATGAAAAAGAGTTTGCTCTTTTGTCGCGATGATGGAGGTGGCAAATTTACTGCCCAAATCAAAATCTGAACCAGACATTGGGTGAGATTACAGCACCAAAATGCCCTAAACAACTCCAGTTTATAAACTCCATTAATAATATGAGGCTAGAATGAGCAAAATAGCGGTTTATTTATGTGAATGCGGCAACAATATCGCCGACAACCTGGCCCTGGATAAATTACAGCAATATTTTACTGCTGCCGATCAGGTGGATGTATTTACCCACGAATTACTTTGCGGTGAAGAGGGAAAGGTTTGGCTGAAGGATAACCTGGTTGATGGCAACTACGACAGATTTGTAATAGCAGCCTGCTCCCCCAAACAACATGAGCATACTTTTAAAAAAGTATGTGAAGAGGCGGAACTGAACCCTTATCTCTTTCAACTAGTCAATATCAGAGAACAGTGCGCCTGGATGCACAGTGATGCGGAAAAGGCCACCCTAAAAGCGAAGCGGATGATCCAGGGAGCCATTGAAAGAACCAATAATCAAGTGGCTTTTGTAGTCAAAAAGATCGATGCCTGTACCAACGTGCTGGTAGTGGGCGGCGGAATAGCGGGCATAGAAGCCGCGCTCTTGATGGCAGACAGCGGGCGCCAGGTTTATCTGCTAGAAAAAAACTCCTATATTGGCGGTAAAGTCACTACTTACGAAGAAGTCTATCCCAATATGGAGTGCGCTACCTGTATGTTGGAAGAGAAACTGGACAAAGTGCTTCACCACGACAATATCCAAATACTGGTCAACAGTGAACTGCAAAAAGTGGTAGGTTCGTATGGTAATTTTATAGTAAATGTGGTTAAAAAAGCGGACTATGTGATTAGGGAGGCCTGCATTGGCTGCTCGGCCTGCTATGAACCCTGCCCGGTTTCGGTGCCTAATAAAATCGACTTTGGCATGTCTGAGCGTAAAGCGATTTATGTTCCTTTTATTGGTTCATTGCCCAATATTCCTATTATTGACAAGGAAAACTGCCTGCGCTTCAAGGGTGAGGAGTGTAACAAGTGTGAAGAGATATGCCCCTTTGCCGCTTTTGATTTTGAGCAAAAAGATATTTTACACGAACTAAACGTGGGCGCAATTGTAGTAGCCACTGGTTTCGATTCCTTTGACCTGGACAAAATACCGGCACTTGGTAGTAAATACCAGGACGTTTACTCCGGCCTCCAGTTTGAACGGATTCTTTCCAGTAGTGGACCCACCAATGGTGAAATAAAAAAACAAGATGGCTCGGAGCCGCAAGAGGTAACCATTATTCATTGCGCCGGTTCCAGAGACGATGAACATTTGGACTACTGCTCTGGCACTTGCTGCCTCACCGCCTTGAAATACGCTAAACTTATTGATAAAAAACTGCCACAGACCAAAGTTAATCACCTGGTTCTGGACTGGTGCCTGCCCGGAGTCGGGGCCCAAAAATTCAAGGCCTCGCTGGCAAACAACAGCAATATTCAGTTTATCCGGCTGGACAATCTAAAATCTATTAATGTAAGGTCGGCCAATGGCGGTGACAACGGAAATTATCAAATCGCCTTCCAATCCAGGGGCCAGGAAAAAACTCTGACCAGCGACCTGGTTATTTTAAACGGCGGTATGGCTTCTTCCAAAGGGAGCAAACAGATATTCGACCTGCTGAAAATGGAGCCGGACCAGAGAGGTTTTGTAGAAACAGAACACAACAAACTTGACCCGGTATCTTCATTATTGAAAGGGATCATGGTAGTGGGAGCGGCCGCCGGACCGATTGGAATAGAAGGCGCTGTTGCCCAGGCCGAGGCAAGCGCCGGCAAAGTCCTCTCTTCCATTGTGCCCGGTCAAAAATTAACCATGGAAGTGACCACTAGCGAAATAGACGAAGATCTTTGCAGTGGTTGTAAAACCTGTATCATTACCTGCCCCTACGATGCCATCACCTTTGACCAGGAGAAAGAGGTTTCACTGGTTACAGAAGTTCTATGCCATGGTTGCGGTACGTGCACTCCAGCCTGTCCCTCTGGTGCTATCACCAACCGGCATTTTACTGATACTCAAATCATGGCGGAAATTTCTGGTAGTTTGCAGGAATAAACCGATTATACATACGGGAGTAATCTTAATGAACGATTTTGAACCAAAAATTGTAGGCTTTTTATGCAACTGGTGTTCCTAATGCCGGTGCGGATCTGGCCGGTAGCCGGCGGCATGAGATTCCGGCCAACCTGATTCCGGTCAGGGTAATGTGCTCTGGAAGAGTTGAACCTCAGTTTGTGCTCAAGGCTTTTAGCGAAGGAGCAGACGGGGTGCTCATTTTAGGATGCCACCCGGGTGACTGTCACTACAAGGAGGGAAACTACAAAGCCCTGCGCCGTCATAAAATGACCGAAAAAGTGCTCTCCCAATTGAATATAGAAAAGGGAAGAATCAGGCTGGATTGGGTTTCAGCCTCAGAGGCGGACAAATTTGTCCAGGTGGTCAAAGATATGCGGGAACAACTTATCAAGTTGGGCCCCTTTAATCAGGGTTAGGAGTATTTTATGAAATTAAAAATAGCATTCTATTGGTGCTCAAGTTGTGGCGGGTGTGAAGAGACGGTGGTGGATCTGAATGAAGCCATCCTGGATGTGGTGGAAAAAGCGGATATTCTTTTTTGGCCGGTTGCCCTGGATTTTAAATATTCTGATGTGGAAAATATGCCTGACGGCCATATTGATGTTTGTTTTCTCAACGGCGCCATCCGGCTGGATGAGCAGGAAGAGATCGCCAAACTACTCAGGTGCAAGTCAAAGGTGCTGATAGCTTTCGGCGCCTGCGCTCACCAGGGTGGAATCCCCGGGCTGGCCAATTTTCATGGCGGTAAAGCCTGCCTGAAGACTGCCTACGAAAAGGTGCCAACTTTGGACAATCCAGAAAACACCAGGCCCCTTACTCAAAGTCAATTCCGCAACAAATCTATTAAATTGCCGGAATTTTACCAGTGGGTAAAAACCCTGGACCAGGTGGTGCATGTGGACTACTATATACCCGGTTGCCCTCCACAGCCCCATAACCTCCTTGCCGCTTTTACCGCTATTGTAGAAAATAAACTTCCACCGGCCGGCAGTGTTATCGGTTCTAAAAAGGCACTCTGCGAAACCTGTCCACGCAATAAAACCAAGCCGGACAAGTTAAAAATAGAAAAATTTCAGCGTTACTGGGATGTGGACTTAAACACTGATCGCTGCTTTTTGCTGGACGGCATCATCTGCATGGGGCTGGCCACCAGAGGCGGTTGTGAAGAAAAATGTATCAACGTCAACATGCCCTGCAGCGGCTGCTACGGTCCTCTTGACAATGTCACTGACCACGGCGCCAGTGCTATGAGTGCTGTGGCTTCCATCATTGACAGCAACGACCCCGAAGAGATAGAAAGAATCATTGAAACTATTCCTGATCCTGCGGGGACTTTTTACCGTTACGGACTGCCGGCATCTTTGCTGGGAAAAGCAAAAACTAAATGAGGTAATATTATGGCCAAGACAATAACAATTGATCCGATTACCAGACTGGAAGGTCACGGCAAAATATCGATATTTTTAGATGATAACGGTGATGTCGAGCACGCTGCCTTTCAAATTCCCGAGTTCCGGGGTTTTGAACAGTTTTGCGTGGACAGACCGGCAGAAGAGATGCCGCGCATCACCACCATGATCTGTGGTGTCTGCCCCACTGCTCACCATATGGCGGCTACCAAAACTCTGGATAGTCTATACAAAGTAGATCCACCCCTTTCAGCCAAACTAATACGCCGGCTGATGTACAACGCCTTTTTTGTGGAAGACCATGCCCTCCATTTTTTCTTCCTGGGCGGACCCGATTTCGTGGTGGGACCCCAGGCGCCGGCAGCCGAGCGTAATATCCTCGGGGTAATCGGCAAAGTGGGGATGGAGAATGCCGTCAAAGTGATCCAGACCAGAAAAGAGTTCCGGCAGATTATGACCATGATCGGCGGTAAAGTGGTTCACCCCACCTGCGGTCTGCCCGGCGGTGTTTCCAAAGCCCTGACCGAAGATGACCGAACCTTTATCAAAGGCGTAGCCCTGCGGGGGGTTGACTTTGCCAAATTCTCTCTGGATATCTTCCGGGACATTGTATTAAAAAACAAAGATTACGTTGACGTGGTGGTGGATCAAGACCTCTACTACCATCAGACTCACTACATGGGACTGGTAAATGACCAAAACCAGGCCGACTATTACGATGGTAAAATCCGAGTGGTGAATCAGCAGGCCAATGAAATCGCCAAGTTCAGCGTGGATCAGTACACCGACCACATTGCCGAGCATGTGGAACCCTGGAGTTACATCAAGTTTCCCTTTTTGAAACAAATCGGCTGGAAGGGGTTTGTGGACGGCCCGGATAGTGGAATTTACCGGGTGGCTCCCCTGGGAAGAGTAAATGCTTGTGAATCCATGAGCACCGAAGGCGCTGAAGCAGAACGCAAAGCTATGTACGAAATCCTGGGCGGCCGGCCGGCTCACCATACTCTGGCCTATCACTGGACCAGGTTGATCGAACTGTTGAATGCGGCGGAAACCGTGCAGCAATTGGCTGAGCATCCCGAACTCACCAATCCGGTGGTTAGAACTGTGCCCACCGAAAAACCGGTGGAGGGTATCGGCGTGGTGGAAGCCCCGCGGGGGACTCTGATTCACCATTATAAAACCGATGAAAAAGGTGTTTTAACCGACGTCAACCTGATTGTGGCCACGGTTAATAATGCGGCGGCTATATGCATGTCCATTGAAAAAGCAGCCAAAAAACTTATTCAAAAAGGCAATGTGTCCGATGGCTTGCTCAACATGGTAGAGATGGCCTTTAGAGCCTATGACCCATGTTTTGCCTGCGCCACCCACTCTTTGCCCGGAGAAACCAGGCTGCAAGTTGAAGTCCAGGCCAAAGACGGCCAGGTGATCTGGCACGATCAACAGGGCTGAGATGGCCTCAAATTTAGTACTAGGACTGGGAAATCCCATCCGTCAGGACGATGGCATTGGGATTTTCCTATGTGAAAAACTGGAAAAAGATGAGCAGATCTCCCGCTTAACCGAATGGGAATTTATCGCTTCTGGTGAAGCGGGGATGGCTCTTTTGGATTTAATATGCGGTTATCAAAACCTGGTGGTCATCGACAGTATGGTCAGCGGCAAACATCCACCCGGCACCATATCTAAACTCCAATTACCCCAAATTCTAACCGGCGCAACCTATAAGACTTCCCCACACCACACCACTTTTGGTCACATCTTTACTATGGGACAACAGGCTCAACTGCCTTTACCGCAAAAAGTTACTATCTTTGCGGTGGAGATCAAAGAGTTTCAAGATTTTGGCTTTGAATTTTCCCCGGAAATTGAAAAATCTATTTCGCCTATATTAGAGGAGATTAAAGGAAAGATTTTGAGACCCTAAAACCAGATTATTTCTTTTCGAGGTTAAAATGACCAATCAACACACCCTTAAAGATTCCATAAGTTTCTCTGGCATTGGTCTTCATACCGGCATAAAAACTGCCGTTAGAGTTGAACCTTTGGATGAAAACTCTGGCTTTATTTTAGCGGTTCAAGTAAACAATAAGTGGCATCATTGCCCCGGTAATCTGGACCGGGTGATCTCAACTTCTCTTTGCACTACCCTGGGCAACAACCATTTTATGGTCCACACGGTCGAACATATCCTCTCGGCTCTCTTTGGTTTAGCCGTGGACAATGCCTTGATTAAAGTGGATGGACCGGAAATTCCTATAATGGACGGATCATCCCTTTTTTTTGCCTCTGAAATTAATCGGGTTGGGCTTAAATGCCAGAATTCACCCAAAAAAATTCTTACTTGTGAAAAAAAAATCCCCCCTTTTTATGAAGACAAAAAAGGCGCCAAATTTGAATTTTCTCCTGCCAACAATTTTACAGTAGCAGTAAAATCTTTCGGGCAAATCGAGCAGCAATATTCTATGGATTTTTCCACCAGTAACTACCTGCAACAGATCTGCCTGGCCAGAACCTATTGCTTTTTCCACGATATAGATAAGATGAGACGTCAAAATCTGATAAAAGGCGGCTCTTTAAACAATGCCCTGGTGCTGAACAATGATGGCCGGCCAATTAATACAAGTGGTTTTCGACTGGACCAGGAACCTATACGCCACAAAATTCTCGACTTGTATGGCGATATATCTCTTTTGGGGGCCTTTCCCCTATTTAAAATTTCCGCCACAAACTCGGGCCACACCTCGTTGATCAATACGCTAAAGCACCTAAGAGACAAACTCCAACTACAGTAATAACCAGGGTTTGAAATTGCATGTTGAAAGCCTCATAATCTCCCTCAATTGACTTCTAAGCATATTAATGTTATAGAAAATAGCCACTTTTAATTTTTGAACAGGAAGAAGATAATGCCTGCAAAAGTCGAAATATATACCACCCGGGTATGCCCATTCTGTGTAAGGGCCAAACAACTTTTTGAAGAGATAGAGATCGGTTTTGTCGAACACCTGGTAGACGGTGACCAGGAAAAAATGATGGAAATGCTGAAACGATCCGGTGGGCGCCGCACAGTGCCACAAATTTTTATCGACCAACAACATATCGGTGGGTGTGACGATCTTTACCATATGCACTCCCATGATAAATTGAACCGACTACTGGGGAGATAACCCGGCATTCACCCGGTGCAATCCGGCTTCCAGCTGGCGAATGGAAAAACAAATGAAAACAGCCTTTATCATCGATCCTCTTCACTTGATAAAACCTGATCACGATTCTAGTGTAGCCTTGATGGAGGCCTCTTTTAGGCGGGAACATCAAGTTTTTGTGATCCAGGTAGAGGATATCTTTTTTAGTCAGGGAAAAACCAGAGGAATCCTGAAAAAACTTGAGATGCGCCCAGGTTGCCAACCATGGTGCAACATCTTAGAAACTGTTGAACTTCCCCTGTCGGAAATGCAGGCAGTTTGGATGCGCAAAGATCCACCGGTGGATATGAATTACATCTATGCTACTCAACTTTTGGATCTCCTTCCGGCTCACAAGACCCTGGTGCTAAATAGACCTTCCGCCTTGCGGGCCTATAACGAAAAACTGTCGATTTTACCCTTTCCGAACCTGATTCCCAGGACTATCGTAAGTGCTAACAAAGAAAAGATTATCGACTTTGTGTCCCAAGAAAAAGAAACAGTGATAAAGCCGTTGGCCGGCAAAGGCGGAGTAGGGGTATTTCTTTTACGATGGGACGATCCCAACTTGATGTCCCTGGTGCAACACAGTACCAATATGGGTCAAACCCCGGTAATGGTGCAGGAGTATCTTCCAGATGCGGAAAACGGGGACAAACGAATTATCCTCTTAGATGGACAGCCCCTGGGCGCCATTGTAAGGAAAGCCGGGTCCAATGATTTCAGGGGCAATGTCGATTCGGGCGGACAGGCCTTCCCTGCTGGGATAAACGATGCAGAAATGGATTTGTGCCGGCAGTTAGGACTGGTTTTTAAAAGGGAGGGTATCTATTTTGCCGGAATAGATGTAATCGGTGAAAAACTGACTGAAATCAACCTGACTAGCCCTACCATGCTCAGGGAAATCAGCCAGGAAAACGGCGTATCCTTAGAAGATGCGATGATCCAGTGGCTGGAGAAGAAGGTGTTAGAGGGAAAGGTTAAAGGATGAGAATTACTTACAACTCGCCAGTGGTCCTAACCTATACCATGTTGAGTGTTGCCCTATTGTTGCTGGAAATGTTGGTGTTGCCCGGATTAATTGGCACTTTTTTCATTTGCCCATCCCATTTTGACTTTTTTAACTTTTTCAGTTACTTACGCCTATTCACCCATGTTCTCGGCCATGCCAACTGGGAACACCTTACTGGAAACTTTGCCTTTATTCTCCTTTTAGGCCCTATTTTGGAGGAAAAATACGGCTCCTGGGAACTATTTGAACTTTTAGCCATCACCGCTTTTGTAACCGGGTTGTTAAACGTGATCTTTTTTGATACCGGTCTTTTAGGTGCCAGCGGGGTGGTATTCATGCTGATTATCCTCTCCTCTTGGAGCAGAAGCGATAACGGCCATATCCCTTTAACCTTTATTCTGGTTTTTCTCCTATTTGTGGGTAAGGAGATTTTAAACAGTATCCGTGATGATAATATCTCCCAATTTGCCCACATAATTGGTGGACTTACCGGCAGTGGATTCGGATATCTTTTAAGCAGCAACAACAAGTAAAAGGATTTGATTTAATGACTAACACTCAAGAGGATTTTCCCCATTTCGACAACAATGGTCGTATCGTACACGACAAAAAATTCAAAATAAGGCGAGCTCTCAACTGGTTTCCCATGGGGCTGGCCTATGCTTTTTTGTATATGGGCCGCTACAACCTCACTGTTTCTAAAAATGCCCTCGGCGACCTGATGACCAAGGAAGATTTTGGTATCATTTTTGCCGCTGGGACTATTACTTATGCCTTTTCATTTTTACTTAATGGCCCTCTAACCGACAAAATGGGCGGCAAGAAAGCCATTTTAATCGCCCTTTCCGGATCGGCGCTAATGAATTTTTTGATGGGACTTTTTATCCGAACCACACTGATATCTGGTGACACTGATATTAATCTGACCTTTTATATGTCATTCATGTACGCTATAAACATGTATTTTCAAAGTTTTGGCGCTGTGGCCATAGTCAAAGTCAATGCCCACTGGTTTCATGTGAGGGAACGAGGTGGTTTCTCCGGTATTTTTGGCACCATGATCTCCTCTGGCATCTTTTTTGCCTTTACCGTAAATGGATGGGTTTTAAGTTTTGTTAAAGGCAGCGGCCCGGGAGGTACCGATGGCCAGTGGTGGTGCTTTTTTGCCCCCTCCATCTGCCTGGTAACCATGCTGGCAATTGAACTCTTTTTACTCAAGGATCGGCCAGGATTAGCCGGCCACCGTGATTTCGACACTGGTGACGCCTCCTCGGGTGAGGGAGAAGCCAATCTTCCAGTGTTTGAGATAATGAAACGGATTATTACCAATCCCATCATCCTTACTCTGGCTCTGATAGAGTTTTGCACCGGTGTTTTGCGCAACGGCGTAATGCACTGGTTTCCTTTTTACGCCAAAGAGATTTTGGTACTGCCCTCCAACCACCTTCTGCGTTACGGCTCCTGGGGTAATACCTATGTTGTTATCGGCATTTTTATTTTAGCGGCAGTTTTCTTTTTTCTGGGTTCAAAATCGAGTGGAAAACGTAAAGCCTATTTACTGATCTCCGGCTCCCTGGTGGCCCTGTCACCTTTTGTTCAAGGCGGCTGGGGTGGTTTGCTCTTTATAGCCGGCGTAATTGGCGGCAATGTAGCCGGTTGGGTGAGCGACCTGTTTTTCCAGAGTCGCCGGGCTCCAGCAGCTGGTGGCCTTTACGCTATTTTAACTATATGCTCCATTTTCATGATCTTCTCCCTGGGCGGCTCTGAGCCAACGGTAGGCTGGAGCAAGGGAGACGACTATCCCCTCAAGAAGGGTGATCGTATCCTGATGGTTAATGGGGTTAAAATCAACCAAGATTGGTCAGATGTTGCCCGAGCAGTGGCCTGTATCCCCGCCAAATGCCTGGACGGAGCCAAGTGGGACACCGGGCAGTGTATGTGTACCAGCAGACCAAAACAAACCACAGCCAATTTGCAACTCTCCAACGGAGTTATCCCCATTACCGTTCAACGAGGAGATAAGCAGGTGGAATTAAAAGTTCCTGACCATGCTGTTTCCCTGCGAGCGGGCGAGAAACGTAAGTTAAAAGCAGGTCCCAAACTTACCCTTAACCCTCTTTTCCTGGGATTGGTGATATTTTTTATGTCAGTGTGCGTAATCGGCACCCACGGCCTGTTAAGCGGCACCGCCACCATGGATTTCGGCGGCCGGAAAGCAGCTGCCACTGCGGTGGGGATTATCGATGGCTTTGTCTATCTGGGCACTGGAGTTCAATCTATCTGTCTGGGCTTTCTCACCACCAAAAGCTGGTCATACTGGCCCCTTTTCTTAATCCCTTTCGGAGTAATCGGCTTTCTCCTCTCCTTGAGAATCTGGAACGCCAAACCCAAAGGATCGGGGGGACATTAATCCGTACCCTGTCAAGCAACAAATGTCATTTGAACTGACACCGGGGGTAGAAACTGTTTACTTATCTAGGCAGACAGTGTATTCTTACCAGAATTATTATTTGGTAATTTAAAATTAGTTACCAAGTGTCTATCTGGAAATCGCCAAAAGGCGCGCTTCCGGATGAATATTACTTATAAATGGGAGGCAATTATGGCTGAGAATGGATTGGATATTGTTCTTTTAATCGGTCGTCCGGCAGCGGGCAAATCTGAAGTGATAGATTATATCAAAAAAACCCCTATAGGCTCCAGGATTGAACTGTTGCGAATTGGTAAACTGGAAGAGTTGGATGATTTTCCCTATATCTGGGAAAAATTCGAAGAGGACGACATCCGGGTAAAGATGGGACACGACCGAATCTATACAGACGAAAACTACTATTTCAAAGATGAATGGTTCTGGAACTTTTTAATCGAAAAAATGGCTTTGGCTCATAAAACCAGGTTACTGGAAGAGCCGGATATGCTGCAGAAAAAGACCCTTCTTATCGAGTTTGCCCGGGGTGGAGAAAATGGCTTTGGTGAAGCTTTTGAACACCTGTCAGAGGAGATCTTGAAAAAAGCAACTATTTTCTACATCAAAGTTTCCTATGATGAATCCTGTCGCAAAAACAACCGCCGTTTCAAACCGGATTTGGCTCACAGTATCCTGCACCACTCTCTGCCCCAGGAGAAGATGGATCACTATTACAAAGTGAACGACTGGGAAAAGTTGACCGCCCAATCCCCCACCCATATCGAGATAAAGGGGATCAAAGTACCTTATGTAGCCTTTGAGAACGAGGAAGACTACACTTCCACCAAAACTGAACTTCTGGGCGAAAAACTTCAGGAGTGTTTTACCAAACTATATGGGATATACAGCAACAAATAGCCATACACCTGTTCTGGACATTCCAACCCGCTAAGGCTCCACCCTCTTTTCCGGCAAAAGGCTGGCACGGGTGGAGATTTAATCCCCCAGGAATACCCGCATGAGCGATTTTACTCATCTTCACCTTCATACCCAATACAGCATCTTAGATGGCGCCATCAAAATTAAAGACCTCTTTCCCGCCATAAAAGAGATGGGGATGAATTCGGTGGCTATCACTGACCATGGCAACCTGTTTGGGGCTATAGACTTTTATCAGACTGCCTTAAAGCATAATATCAAACCCATTATCGGCTGCGAAGTTTACGTGGCCGGCGAAAAAGGGATGCTGGACCGCTCCGAACGGATAGATTATCACCTGGTACTGCTGGCAAAAAATAATATCGGTTACAAAAACCTGGTCTATTTGGTTTCCATGGCCCATGTTAAGGGAAAATACTACCATCCCAGGATAGATAAACCTCTTTTGGCCAAACACAGTGAAGGGCTAATAGGCCTTTCTGCCTGCCTGGGCGGTGAGTTGCCCAAAACCATCCTCTCCAACAACTCCCTGGATTTACCTCTGGCCAAGGCTAAAGAGTTACGTTCTCTGTTTGCTGCGGATGATTTCTACCTGGAGTTGCAGGAAAATGGTTTGCCTGAGCAAAAAAAAGTCAACCAGGGTTTGCAAGAGATTTCCGAGCAAATGAATATCCCTATGGTGGCCACCAATGATTGCCACTATATGACCCGGCAGGATCATTTTGCCCATGAAGTACTGATGTGCGTTCAAACCGGCAAAAGATTAACTGATACAGACCGGCTCTCCCACTCCACCGACCAGTTCTACCTCAAGCCTCCCCAGGAGATGGCTCAAGCCTTTGCCCATATTCCCGAAACTATTGAGAACACCTGCCGAATAGCTGACCAGTGTAATTTGGAGCTGGATTTGAAGAGTACCCACCTGCCCAAATTCCAAGTGCCGGCAGGAATGAGCGAAAGCGATTATTTACGGAAGGTGGCCGTGGATGGTTTCAAAAAACGACTTAAACAGCGCCCGCCCAAAACCGATAAAAAAGTTTACCGGCAACGGTTGGAGCATGAACTGGAGGTGATTATCCGCATGGGATTTAGCGGATATTTTTTGATCGTATGGGATTTTATTGCCCACGCCAAGAACCAGGGGATCAAGGTGGGACCGGGACGCGGATCTGGCGCTGGCTCTTTAGTGGCTTACTCTATGGGCATAACCGACCTGGATCCACTACCCTATGATCTCCTGTTTGAACGATTTTTAAATACCGAGCGGGTAAGCATGCCCGACTTTGATATCGATTTCTGCAAAAAACGGCGCCAGGAGGTGATCACCTATGTAACTGAAAAATATGGGACCGACAATGTGGGTCAAATTATCAACCACACTAAGTTAAAGGCCCGCAGTGTAATCCGCGATGTTGGACGAGTTTTGGATGTACCTCTCAACGAGGTGGATGTACTGGCCAAGTTAGTGCCTATAGGAGCAAACGTCACCTTGAATGATGCACTCGAGTCAGAACCTCAGTTGCAAAAGATGATGACGAAAAATAAAAAATACCAGGAACTAATAGAACTGGCTCTCAAACTGGAACATCTAAATCGTTATCCGGGGATGCATGCCGCCGGAATAGTTATCGGCGACAAACCGTTGTGGGAGTACGCTCCTCTCTTTATGAGCAAAGACGACAAAGTAATGACCCAGTTTGACAAAAAAAAGGTGGAATTGACCGGACTTGTCAAATTCGATTTTTTGGGACTAAAAACTCTGACTCTGATTGATGAAGCGGTACAACTGATCAACCGGGGGCAATCGGTTGATAAACAGGTTGATATTGATGCAATCCCGTTGAATGACCCCAAAGTTTACCAGTTTTTAACCGGTGGTAATACTCTGGGGGTATTCCAACTGGAATCTCTCGGATTTCAATCTTTAATGAAAAATCTCAAACCGGATCGGTTTGAAGATCTAATCGCTGCAGTAGCTCTTCATCGTCCCGGTCCCTTGAAAAGTGGATATGTTGATCGATTTTGCGACTGTAAACATGGTCGAGCCGAGATCACTTATGCTCACCCCCTGCTGGAAGATATTCTGGAAGAAACTTACGGGGTTATTGTCTATCAAGAACAGGTGATGAAACTGGTCCAGGTTTTAGCCGGTTTTAGCCTGGGCAAAGCAGATATAGTGCGGCGGGCTATGGGTAAAAAAGATAAGGCTGAGATGGATGCTCAACGCCAGGCTTTTTTGGAAGGAGCACAAGCTCAACAAATCAACGTTAAACTGGCAAAGGAGATTTTTGCCAACATTGAAAAGTTTGCTGAATACGGTTTTAACAAGTCTCACTCGGCAGCCTATGCTTTAATCTCTTATCAGACCGCCTATTTGAAAACCTATTTTCCAGTAGAGTTAATGACCGCCCTATTAAGTATGGATATGGATAGAAGCGACAAATTGATGAATTACCTTAACGAAACCAGAAAAATGGGCATTAAAATCTTGCCGGCAGATGTGAACAAATCGGGATGGAATTTTGATGTAGAAAACATTGGTGAAAAAAAAGCGATCCGGTTTGGCCTGGGAGCCATAAAAAATGTGGGCGAAAAAGCGGTAAAGTCGATTGAGGGCTGTAGAGAGAAAGAGGGAAATTTCCGGGATCTCTTCGATCTATGTCAGCGGGTTGATTTGCGGACAGTAAACCGCCGGGTTATTGAGAGCCTGACAAAAGCTGGTTGCTTTGATTTTTCCCATTTTTATAGATCCCGGATTTTTCAGGCAGTTAACAAAGCCCTGGAAATAGGTAACAGCCTGCAGAAAGAGAAGCAAAATAATCAAATGGATCTCTTCTCCTTGATGGCTAAAGATGATCGGGAACAGGCTCAAATTGACTATTCGACTTACTATCCAGACATTGAAAAATGGGATTTCCAGGAACGCCTGATAAATGAAAAAGAGGTATTGGGTTACTTTCTATCTGGTCATCCCATGGAGAGTTACCAACAAGAGGTGGAAAAATACCATAACCAGGAAATTGCCAGTCTCTCTCAACTCAAAGATCGGAGTCCAGTGGTAATTTGCGGATTTCCCGCCCTGATAAAGCATCATACTTCTGCCAGGGGAAACAAGATGGCTTTTATTACCCTGGAGGACTTATCTGGTCGGGTAGAAGTATTGGTTTTTAAAAAAGTATTTGAAAAATACCGGGATCTGCTCTCCTCTCTGAACAATACGGGAGAGATAAAAACCAGGCAGGAAAGCCAACAAAATAATGGGCCACCCAGACATTCCAACCTGTTCGAGATATTGATAATCAATGGCACCTTAATGGTGGATGAACAAAAGAGGGACGATGCCTCAGAGGATGATGGTGCAGATGGACCTGGCGGAGAAAAAGAAAAGAGCAAGGTAGTTAAAGTTAGAGCGCAGGAAATAATCACCTTGAGTTCATTGCGCAGTGAAAAAACCGCAAAAATAGTATTCGAATTACCTTGCCCACCTTTAAATGAGTCCCCGAGCGATGTCTTAAACCAATTAAAACAGTTACTGGAAATACATCATGGCTCCTGCCCCATTGAAATCAAGATGGATCTACCCGATATCGGAACTATATACCTGACGTTACCCAATAAATATAAGGCCTGTCCGACCGATGACTTAATTTTCCAGGCCAACAAGTTATTTGACTGCCAAGTTACCAAAATGTTGGAGTAACTTCATGGGGTCCAGCCCTTTGGGCTCGAAAATGGGAAGTTATTTTTGAGTGAGCCCTGATGAGTTAATCTGGTAAAATCTTAAGTGGAAAGATGATTAAAAGCATTTTTTGGGCCATTTCTGTGATAATAATTATCACGTTGGCTTTTATATACCAAAAGTCCTCTACCTATGTGGAAGTGCAGTTTGATATCTCTTTGATAGATGCCCCTTTGAAAAGCAGCGACCAAAAAGGATCTTTTTATTATGATGTGGGACATGGATTTAATGAATCTGACAGCGTCCATTTCAAATACAATAAAAATACTGCTCAGGAATTCCAACATTATCAGATAGTTATACCCACTCGCCAGACCATCAAAACTCTTCGCTACGATCCTCTGGGTTCAACCGGCACAATAAAATTAAAAAATATTAAGATAAAAAAATTTCGCACCCTTTCTTTCAAATTTGACCCGGGACAGATTATTCCTCTCCACTCCATAGCCAAAATATCGGTTGATCAGGGCCTAACCATAGTAGCCCAGGGAGAGGATCCATATTTGATACTGTCACCCAACCTGGCTAAATACCAAACACCGTATCTTCTCTATATCATTTTAATTTGCGCCATCTCCTTATCTGGATTTTTAGGGATATTTTTCCTCTTTTTTCACAAAAAAAGGTCTTCTTTTAGCCGCCAAACATTAAAAGAAAAATTCTCCGCCATCTTCACCGCTCTGGTACAGGGTAAAATAGAGGTCAACTATATTTACTGGTCATTACCAGGGTTAATAGTTATTTATTCCCAAAATATTTTGTTTAATAGTTTTAACCATCTATCTACTATCTACTTGATTTTGCTGATCATCTCTGCTGTGATGCACCTGGTTTTTGCCATCGCACTGATTCAAATAGTGGTACTTTATACACATAATTGGATGGGTAAAAAACTAATCTCCTTTCTCCATGGGCTGGTGCTGATGCTGGCCGGAGCATATTTGCTGGATGCCTTCTTATATGTGCATTTGGAAAAACATATATCAACCCTGGTAAGTATTCTGATGCAAGATGGGATAGTTAGTTTTTTTCGGGCTATTGCCGCTACAGGCATTGCTTCGGAAAAATTATACTTTTATTATGGCACCATCTTTTCGCTGCCAATAATCGGTTCTCTTATTTATCATTACACTCTCCCTCTTTGCCGCCGCTACCTCTTTACTATTGGGGCCAAACATTTGTGGATCCTGATTCTCTTCGCATTTTTAGCTATTGTAGCAGAGCAGGGACTAAGTAAAAAAGTCAAAGCCCAAAGGCTATGGCAAAAAGAACAAAATGCTTTTCCCTTTTATATACAAATATTTAAACCCGATGATTCTCTGTTGATATATGATTTGAAAATCAATAGGCCGGCTGTAGATTTGGCATCAAAAGAACAGACAAAAAATATCCACCCTGCCAAAGCCCCGGGCTTAAAAAAAAGAAACAATATTTTCCTGTTTATTATCGAAAGTTTGCGTGATGATATTGTTACCCCAAAAATTGCTCCCCATCTTTTTCATTTTAAAGAAAATAATATCAGCTCAAAATATCCTTTTGCCAATTCTAATGCCACCCACCACTCCTGGTTTGCCATATTTCACTCCATCTATCCTTTATTTTGGAACCAGATCAGAAAAGAGAAAGGATCGCAAAACAATACCCCCCTGTTTCATTTGAAAAAAAACGGTTATAAGATCTTGGCTTTTCCCTCCCCCGATCTTTCCTACTTCAGTTATAACCAATTGATCTTTGGTGAAAATTTACAATTAGCAGATTATTATTTACCCTTTACTGGATTGGGACCGGCTGAGTCTGACCGTCAGGTACTCCAAAAATTTAAGGAAAGACTTAACCGCTCACCAGACCAGGATGGCCATTTATTTATTATTTTGCTGGATAGTTCACATCACAACTATTTTGTCCCCCAGGATTTCAAATTAAAATTTAAACCTATTATTACTGAGATTGATTATACCAAAATCGACTACTCTCCTGAAGAGATAGCAAAGATCAAAAACAAATATAAAAACTCAGTGTACTATGTGGATACTCTATTTGGAAAATTTATAGCGGCCATTAAGAAAAAAGGCTGGTATGACGACTCGATTATTATTGTGACCGGAGATCACGGTGAAGAATTTTTCGAGCACGGCCACCTGGCTCATTCCTCCACCCTGTTTAATGAACAAATCAGAGTTGCACTTTTCTTCAAATTACCAAAACTCGGTCCGAAAGAGTTAAAAATACCGATTTCACATGTAGATATAATGCCCACCATTTTAGACTATATTGGCACCTATAATAATGATATAATGTCCAGGCTTCACGGGAAATCTATTTTACCAATAGAACCGGGTCTGTCATCGTATGCTCTTACCAATGCAGTGTGTGGAGTCCATGATCCCTTTAAATTTTCCCTGTTCAATGGTAAATATAAACTCTTATTTGAATTGGATAATTATCAGCCTCTGGCCTCAAAAAAATTATTCATTAAACATATCCTGGATCATAATGACCAGGAGCAATCTATCACAGGTGGAGCCAAACAGGATTATTCAAAATTTATCGACCGGGAATTTAAAACCCATTTATTAAACTTGAGTTTTATAGACTCACTGAGATTAAGCAACTAAAAAATATGCGGAAATTGGGAGGTTCAAAATTAAAGGTATTATTTTAGCGGGAGGCAGTGGCACCCGGTTATATCCAATAACCCGCTCTGTCTGTAAACAGTTATTGCCCATATACGACAAACCTATGATCTATTATCCTCTTTCGGTATTGATGCTGGCGGGGATAAAAGAAATATTAATTATATCGACTCCAGAAGATTTACCCAGGTTTAAAACCCTATTGGGTAATGGAGAACAGTTGGGTTTGCAGTTTTCCTATCAGGAACAATTGGCGCCCAACGGTCTGGCCGAGGCTTTTATTTTAGGCGCCAAGTTTGTGGGAAAAAGCAATGTCTGTCTTATTCTGGGAGATAATATATTTTATGGCCATGGATTGACCGATCTGCTGCAGCGGACGGTAAAGGATATTGACCAGCAAGGCGGAGCATCGGTTTTTGGTTATTACGTAAAAGACCCGCAGCGATACGGAATTATTGAGTTGGATCAACAGCAAAATGTGCTCTCCATTGAAGAAAAACCCAGCCAGCCCAAGTCCAATTATGCAGTCACCGGCCTCTATTTCTACGATAACCGGGTGGTGGAGATCGCCAAAAAGATCAAACCCTCCTGGCGGGGAGAATTGGAGATAACCGATGTAAACAATACCTATTTGAACATGAAACAGTTAAAAGTAAAATTGTTAGGTCGGGGCTACGCCTGGCTGGATACCGGGACTCCGGAGAGCCTGTTGGCGGCCAGCGATTTTATCGGCGCCATCGAAGAGAGACAAGGGCTAAAGATAGCCTGCATAGAGGAGATAGCCTATAAATTCGGTTATATATCTCCAAAAAATTTACAGCAGTTGTGCCAGGAGTATAAAAACGAATATGGTCAATATTTATCTTCATTGCTTAAATGAAACGGGTTATTGAGGAAATATTCCGGCCTTATGATTTAGAGACATTTCAGTTTTTCAGGAGTCACATTAATGCCATTTAAATTTAAACATCTCAAAGTGAACAGTCTAATTATGATAGAGCCAAAAATTTTTGGCGACCTACGTGGCTTCTTTATGGAAACCTATAAACAAAGTGATTTTGAAGCGGCGGGGATAAAGAATCAGTTCATCCAGGATAACTGCTCCCGTTCTAAAAGAGGGGTTTTAAGAGGGCTGCATTATCAGATAGAACCTTACGCCCAGAGCAAACTTATCCGTTGCATCAAAGGAGTTATATTTGACGTGGCTGTGGATATAAGAAAAGGCTCACCTTTCTTTGGTCAATGGGTGGGAGAAGAGTTATCCGATGAAAATAAACGGATGCTATATGTGCCGGCAGGATTTGCCCATGGATTTTTAGTGGTTAGCGACTATGCAGAGATAATGTATAAATGCGACCAGGAATACTCACCAGAACATGAAAAGGGGATCTTATGGAATGATCCCCAGTTGGCCATAGACTGGCCGGCTAGTGACCCGCTGGTTTCGGAGCGAGATACTCATCTTCCCCAGTTGCGGGAAGCAGAGTATAATTTTAATTTTTTGTCTGATAAAATTTGAGGTAATAAAATTGAAAATATTAATCGCTGGTAAACAGGGCCAGTTAGCCAGGGCTTTTATTAAAAGACTGCAGCAGGATTCTATCGATTTTCTGGCGCCAGATGAAGATGTGTTTGAAATAACTGATTCCAATAAAATAATGTCAGTGGTGGACTCCTACCGGCCAGAAGTGATCATCAATTGTGCCGCTTATAACCTGGTTGAGCAGGCTGAGCAAGATTATGGCAATGCTTTTAAAGTTAATGGACTGGGGCCAAAATTGCTGGCCTGGGCTGCCCAAAAATATAACGCCAAACTGGTCCATTTTGGCAGCGATTATATCTTTGACGGCCAAAAAGAGGATGGTTTATATTCAGAAGAGGATCAGACTCAGCCGCTTAATCAATATGGCCGCAGTAAACTGATGGGTGAGAGATGGGTTCAGGAGGAGACCGACAATTACCTTATTTTTAGATTGAGTTGGGTATTTGGGGAGGGAAAACAAAATTTTATCTATAAACTCTTTACCTGGGCTCAGAATAATCGCTTTTTAAAAATTTCCTGCGATGAATTTTCCGTCCCCACCTATACCGAAACTGTGGTGGAGGTGGTACTAAAAGCCCTGGATCAAAATTTAACCGGGCTTTATCACCTGACCAACCAGGGTTTTTGTTCCCGCTATCAGTGGGCCCTGCAGGTTATGGCTACTCTTGAGATCCCCAAATTTATCCGGCCGGTTTCCATAACCTCATTTAACCTACCAGTTAAGCGGCCGCTCTTTTCCGCCATGAGCAATAAAGCCATAGCCCTTCAACTAAATATTGATATTCCTTCCTGGGAGGAGGCGGTTGAACAGTATTTAAAAAACTCAACCCAGTTCAACAAAAGATAGAGGTGCGACTTTGACTAACCATAATTTAAGCAACAAACCAGGTGATAATGATGCATTTGACCTGAAAAAAGCCAATATCCTGGTCACTGGAGGCGCTGGCTTTATCGGTTCAAATTTTATCAACTATATGTTAAACCAAACCGATTTTAGCGGAAACATTATCAATATCGACAACTTAACTTATGCCGGCAACCTGGAAAATCTGGCTGAAGTAGAGACAAAATTTGGTGGGAAAAAATATTTTTTTATCCAGGGTGATATCTGCGACTACCAGGTCATCTCCTCGGCCTTTGAAAAGTATAAGTTAAACGCTGTCGTCCATTTTGCGGCTGAAACTCATGTGGACCGCTCAATCTTTGGGCCTAAAGATTTTATCGATACCAATATAAATGGCACCTTTAATCTGCTTGAATCGGCCAGAAATTTTTGGGCTGACCAAAAATCGGTTAGATTCCATCACATAAGCACGGATGAAGTATATGGCTCCCTGGGTGAAACCGGCTCTTTTTACGAAAACACCCCCTACCAACCGCGGAGCCCCTATTCTGCGTCCAAAGCCTCATCAGACCATCTGGTGCGCGCCTATTATCATACCTATAACCTGCCCATATCCATATCCAATTGCTCAAACAACTATGGCCCTTGCCAATTTCCGGAAAAATTGATACCGCTGATGATCCTAAATGCCCTGGAGGGTAAATCTTTGCCTGTGTATGGTGACGGCCTCCATGTTAGAGATTGGCTTCACGTAGAGGATCATTGCCGGGCCATCGAACTTATTTTATCCCGGGGTTGCCCAGGAGAAACCTATAATATCGGCGGTGACAATGAGTTGAAAAACCTGGAGATAATCAAAAAAATCTGCCGAATTTTGGACAAAATTTATCCCACCCAAAAAAATGATACCCTAAAAGGAGCGCCTAACCCCATAGATAACTATTGTCAACTTATCACTTTTGTTAAGGATCGCCCAGGTCACGACCGGAGATATTCAGTTAACTGCCACAAGATAAAATCTTTATTGGGATGGGAACAGATCTATGGGTTCGAAGATGGACTGGAACAGACTATCCTCTGGTATCTGGATCACCTCAAATGGGTACAAAATATTGTCAGTGGAGAGTATAAACAGTGGATAGAAAATAATTATAACCAACGATAACTATAACCCGTGATCAGATGATTAAATCCCTAAATTCAGTTGGACGAAAATACATTCGCATAGCCCAAAACTTAGCCAGACACTCATCTATTGGCAATTTACGCCGGGCCTTTTGTATATTAAAAATATATGGCCCGGCCAGATTTCTAGAAAAATTACGCGGTGTTTTAAATGATTCCGGGCCTATTGCAATGGATGGGGTTCAATATGACAATTCCTATGCCGCCTTTATTGCTCAAAATGAACCCTGTAAAGATATTTTGACCCAACAGCAAAACTCAACTTTTGACTATAATCCTAAAATCAGCATTATAGTGCCGATTTTTAATACCCCAAAGCCATTTCTTTTAGAAATGGTAGAATCGGTTTTGGCCCAGACCTACTCTAATTGGGAGTTGTGTATTGCCGATGGCGGAAGCAGCCAATCCCCCCCTCATATAAAACCACTACTAAGCCAATATCAAAAACAAGACCCGCGAATTAAAGTCATATTTCTCACGAAAAATCAAGGGATAGTTGGTAATTCAAACGCTGCAATTTCGCTGGCCACTGGTGATTTTATAGCACTTTTGGATCATGACGACACCCTGGCTCCTTTTGCCCTCTTTGAAGTTGCCAGGGCAATTAATCAGAATCGTTCCGCCGATTTCTTCTATTCTGATGAAGATAAAATATCGGAAAATGGAAAACAGAGGTCGCAACCACATTTCAAACCAGACTGGAGCCCAGATACTTTAAGAAGTTACAACTATATCTGCCACTTATCGGTATTTAGCAAAAAATTGCTGGATCAGTTAGGCGGGTTTAGAGATGGATTTGACGGCAGCCAGGATTATGATCTTATTTTGAGAGCCACGGAACAGGCCCAGAAAATTGTTCATATCCCCAAAATACTCTACCATTGGCGTATTTCCAGCACCTCCACTGCTGCCAATCCCGGCTCAAAAATGTATGCCTATACTACGGCTAAAAAAGCCCTAAAAGAGCATCTTTATCGCCTGGGACTTAAGGGTCAAGTTAAGGATGGCAAGTTTATAAGTTCCTACCAGGTCAATTTTAATATTGCAATGCCGCCAAAGATCTCCATTATTATCCCTAACAAAGACCAGAGAAATACTCTAAAAATCTGCCTGAATACTCTATTGGCCAAAACCCTGTACAAGAATTATGAAATTATCATTATTGAAAACAATTCCCAACAAAATCGAACCTTTAAATACTACAAAAAGATCTCAAAACAAGATAATATTCGGGTAATTACCTGGAACAAGCCCTTTAATTATTCGGCCATCAATAACTTTGGGGTAAAACATGCCCAGGGCGATATCATCCTTTTGCTCAATAATGATATGGAGATTATCAACCCCGATTGGTTAGAAAGAATGGCGGAGCATGTAGTCAGAAAAGAGGTGGGAGCAGTGGGGGCAAAACTCTATTATCCGGATAATACTATTCAGCACGCCGGGGTTATTTTAGGCATCGGCGGAGTGGCTGGTCACTCCCACAAGCATTTTCGCCGCGGAGCCTACGGGTATATGAGCCGACTCCAGGTAATTCAAAACCTGTCTGCGGTTACTGGCGCCTGCCTGATGATCAGGAAAGAGGTTTTTAATGAAATAGGTGGTTTTGATACCAACCTGCCGGTCAGTTTTAATGATGTGGATTTATGCTTAAAAATACGAGAGCGGGGATATTTAATAGTCTGGTCTCCCTATGTGGAGTTGTACCATCATGAGTCAAAAACCCGGGGCTATGAAGATTCCCCTGAAAAACAGATCCGGTTCAAAGGAGAAATAGATTATATTCAGGCCAAATGGCAACATTTGGACCAGGACCCCTATTACAATCGCAACTTGACTCTGGAAAGGGAAGACTTCAGCCTGAAACTATAAAATTATCCGTTACATCTGTCCTTGATTTCAATGAAATAGACAGTCAACCGCCTTATCTAACTCAACCCTAAAAAAATGGGGGTTATTACCCTCAGAGATGGTCAATAATTTTTTTCCGTCAGCAGAGAACTCTACCGCCTCTCCCTGTTTTTCCAAAGAGTGTTTAAAACGAAATAGATATTTCAATCCCCCTTTCTCTATCCCCTGCCATCTGAAAATCTCAAGGTATTGATATAGACGCAAAGCCACCAGAGATGAAGAGTTGATGGCTCCTCCAGTGACAATTCCATCCCGAAAACTCATACTATCCAGGGGAAAATTGCTGATAACTTTTGCCTGTTGGTCCAATAGTTTTGGATCGAGGCTATAGACCTTGCCCGATTCTCCCCGTTTGGTTTTGGTGACCCCGATTATCTTCTTATCGCTCTGGCTATAAAATATGGTTTCACAATTTCTGGGCCCAAAAGGGTAGGTAAATTTAATCTTTTTCACAATTTTCAGGGTGCTATCCTGAAATGGCGGTTGCGGTTCTTTAACAATGATAATGGCATAGGATTTGCGCTTTTTCTTATTGTCTCCCACATCGGCCAAAGCCAGACAGGTTGTATCTACCTGGTCAGGGCAAGGCAGGGTGGTTATATCTTCTACATCATCGGGCTCAAAATCATCTATCTTATATAGATAGTTTATTTCTTTATTTATAACTCCATCACGATCAAGAAAAATAGTTTTTATAGGCATAAATTAAGATGAGTATAATCTGCTTTATTGTTTCAATGGTTATTGTAAAGGATTCT
>CAZTWC010000007.1:0-256 GCA_964617105.1 uncultured Myxococcia bacterium | reverse complement strand
TTGTTGACCGGCAATATTATTCAGATAAATATAGGGTCCATCCCCAGAATCGTTGTGGATAAAAAAATGGTCTTCCAGTTTACTGTGTCTGGCCAGCCCCGATGCCTCTTCAATATCTTCACTACTCAGTTTACCCGATAATCTGGTTATGGGAACCGAACAGGGGTCTTTAAAACCTCCCTCTTTTATTTTGGCATCAACAGCATTGACAATTGGCGGGTCTGATTTGGCAGAATCCGGGTCCAGAGTATCAGTG
>CAZTWC010000006.1:35482-38722 GCA_964617105.1 uncultured Myxococcia bacterium | reverse complement strand
GGCGTAAAAGCGCCATCTTGGATGGTTGAAAAACAGGTTGAAGAAGATGGCCATTATTAAGAGTGCACTCTATTGCCAGCCATTATTGACATTTGAAAACAAAGGGGGCATTATTGAAAAAAAGACTATAACATTTATATTAGACTTTTGCGCTGATAAACAAGCCTGAGGATTTCATTATTGATTATCTGACCGCGTTAATCTCAAAGATGAATTGCAGAAATTGAAGCCATGAAAAAAAATCTTGATAAAAATACCATAACCTTGCTAATTGCTGCTACCGGTTTATCCACGGCTGCATGGGATATCTTTTTTAACCTGGGCGCCTTTGGAGTGATCTTTTTTCACCGCATCTTTGTGATCTGGATAATTTCGATTATCCTTTTTCTTACCTCCATTATGCTCCCGCGGGGCAAAGCTCCGATTGGGAAAACTATGGCCCCTTTGATGCTTTTGCCCAGTGTTTGGCTTATCCTGAAAATTGTGGATGACACCAGGGTTGGAGGTGAATTTATCGAGGATGTTATGGCGGTAATAGAGGTGATAATTTGTCTTTTTTGCCTTCCTTATATTGGCTATATTTTTCTGAACATATCCAATCCAGATATCTTTCGATTGCAAAAAAAACTGTTGGCTCTGCTATTTGGGGTGGTTATTATAATTGCCTTAGCCGGTTATATTTTAGGTATGCATCATGACCTTATATTATCTTGCGACGATTTTAAGATTAGCGGCAATGACCGACCGCCAAATTGCGCCGAAACCCAGAAGAGTCTGTATTGACGTGTTCAAAATCGATGAGCCCGGAGATCCGAAAGGGGATAATTTTACTATAATCTTTGTTGTAATTGTAGGGTTATATTGTGGCATTAGTTAATAAAAAATGGTTTTTGGTATGATTGAGCGATTTCAATTATTAAATTATAAATTTTGCCTGTTGATAATTTCTTTGCTGTTGGTTTTGCAGGTCGCACTATCCAATATGAATGCAGCCCATGCTGCCAATGAGATCAAAAAAGCGGAAAACCCGGGTGAGCTGGTGCTGAGAAAAGTACTGGTTATGTATGACTCTGCCCAAAAAGAGCAAGAGGATAGCAACCATTTTTTTGAGGTCGGACAGGTGATCCTCAACTATTTTGGCATCCTGGTTGATTATTGGGACGTACAACAACGGCCCTTGCCTACGCCAAAAGCGATGGCCCAATACCGGGGGGTGATCACCTGGTTTATTTCCAATAAATTGGCCGGAGCCAGAGAGTTTTTGACCTGGCTAAATAAACAATTTGATTATGGCCGCAAGGTGGTGATTTTAGGGGAAATGGGTGGAACCCTTTTATATGGCCGGGATACGGTAGTAACCTCCCTGGTACTGAAAATTTATCGCCGTCTGGGAGTAGAATATAAGGAGAGTTTTACTACCAATAAAAGGGTGCTCCGCTATAGCCTAAAAGCAAAGAACAGAGTTGAATTTGAACGAAACTACCCCTTTTTCCCCCCGGTTTATGAGTATTTTCGACCAATAAATAAAAAGAAGATCAATCTCTACTTGACCATCAAGAGAAAAGATTTGCCCGGATCGGATAGTGCTATTGTGTTTACCAGCCCAAACGGTGGTTTTGCCTATTTCAATTATATTTTCTGGCAGGATCCCATCACTTTTCGAAAAAAGTGGCATATAAATCCGTTTTTATTTTTTCAGGAGGCTTTGGGCTTGACCGGCTTGCCCAGCCCCGACCCCACCACTCTCAATGGCAGCCGGTTAGCCTTTGCCCATATTGACGGCGATGCTTTCGGCGGTTTTACCAGGATAAACCGGGCTAAATATTGTGCCCAGATCATCAAAGAGGATATTCTGGAAAAATATTCTTTTCCCCACTCCGCTTCGGTAATTGTGGCTGAGATAGAACCCAAACTCAATGGTAAACTGAAGTATAAGGAATTAGCCCGGGAGATATACAGGATGCCCAATATAGAACCTGCTTCTCACTCTTTTTCCCACCCGTTTTATTGGAATAAAGATGATAAAAGATCAGCCAAAAGATATCCTCACCAGCACGGTATAAAAGTGAAAGGCTATACCTTTGATGCCCATAAAGAGATTATTACTTCTATGCAGTATGTTACCAGCAACCTGACTTCGCCCGATAAGCCCTGCCAACTGCCGGCCCACCGAGGAGCAAATAGCCCTGGCTGATAAGGCTGGTTATTTAAATATTAACGGCGGCGATACCCTGTTTGACGAGTATAACGATTCCTATACTTCGGTATCGCCTCTATACCGTAAGGTAGGCGAACGTTATCAATTTTATACCGGACAGGCCAATGAAAATATCCTTACCAACTTGTGGACCCGTCCGCTTTATGGGTACAGGCAGATTATCGACACCATGGAAAACACCGAATCGCCACGGAGAATAAAGCCGATAAATATCTACTACCATTATTACAGCGCCCAGTATAAATCTTCCTTAAAAGCGCTGAAAAAAGTATATAAATGGGTTCTCAAGCAAAAAACCGCTCCGGTATTTACCTCGGAATATCTAAAAATGGCCCGTGATTTCCTCGGTGTTCGTATTTATAAAAAGAGCGATAAAAAAGCCAATATCTTTGTAATAGAAAATTACCAAAAAGCGCTGACTTTGCGTTTTGAGGACGATGAATTATACCCGGATTTGCTGCAATCGGAAAATGTGCTGGGTTATATAAATCTTCCCCAGGGGCTTTATGTTTTTCTGACTCCCGCAAAAGAGCGGGCAGTGATCCACCTGGTTACCAATCCGCCGGTGCTGCCGGGAGGATATTTGCAACAGTCCAGTGGCTGGGTAGATAAATGGGAATACCAGGATGGAAAGTGGAAAATCGATTACCGAGGCTTTGGCAGCCATGGATCAATAGTATTAAAGTGGGTGCCTCCGGAGGCTAAATTTATGGTAACCGGATCTGCCGCGGGCGACAGGCAGCGGGAATACCAGTCAGATGTAAATAAAATTTTACGGATAGACAACCTGGAGACCGGAAAATTAATTATCACTAAAAAGGATGAAGAGTGAAAAATCGGATCTTCAGGAGGCGGTGTGCAGATTAAATTGTGGCAGTTTCTACTGTTTGCTATAATTATTTTCGGCATTGCAGTGGCCATATTTCCCAGTAAGAGCACGGTGATTTCTCTCCATATTCAAACCGAACTGTTAGAAGAGGCCAGAATGTATCTGTCTCAATACTTAGAGGAAGATCCTGACG
>CAZTWC010000006.1:0-35438 GCA_964617105.1 uncultured Myxococcia bacterium | reverse complement strand
TGGCCGGGGAACCAGAAGATGCTATTGGTGAATTGAAAACCTCTATCCAACTGGATAAAGAAAACGAAAAAATATTTTTACAACTGGCTTCCCTGTATGAATATGAACGACGTTCCAAGAAGGCAAAAAAGGTGCTGGAAAGGTTGGTGGCGATTGCCTCTTGGAATTTAGAGGCCTGGATCAGGCTGGTGGCTTATTATAGGTATGATATGGAGCCGGAAAAAGAGAGCCAGGCAATTAGTAAAGTAATTATGCTGCACAAAAAGCAAACAGAGAAGCTGTTAATCGATTTCTCCAGTGACCCGGTGGCTACTATTTTACAGGAAGAATTATTTGACTGGGGGGTCGATGTTTCTTTGGGGATAAAAAATCACTTTGTGATGGCTATTTTGAGCAATTTGTATTTGTTAAACGCAGAATACCAGTCTCAGATGATCGTAGAAACCAGCGATTTGATAAAAAAGGATGATTCAGATTCAATAGTAACGCTAAAGAGCAGAGTACCAGATGAGAATCTCTTTAGTTTCCCGGCCCAGAAAAAGAGGGTAAAAGTGGATGAATCGGCCCAGAACAATACCATTACCCGGTTGTTGGAACTTTATCTAATCAGTGATCAACAGGCCAGAGCAGAGAGAATTGCTTCCAGGCTTGATTTGGAAAAAAAGAGCAAATTTAAATACCGGTTACATTTAACCGATATAATGTGCTGGAGTGGGTTGCATAAGGAATCGATTAAATATCTTTTCGCTTTAAATTCTAAGTTTCCCCGCTACAGAAAGATATTGGAGTCAGCGGCCAAAATTGCTAGCCAAACCGGTGATCAGGAACAGGCCATATTGGCCTATGAAAAGTTGCTGGTTGTAGCTCCTGGCCGGAGGAGTTATATGAGGCGCCTGGCCAGCATCTATTTAGCGGAAAACCAGCCTCAAAAAGCCTACCCTCTTTATAAGCAATTGGTGCTCAACCGGAAGAAAACTAAGTCCAGGAGTCAAAAGAAACTGATCTTTAAGATGCTCGATTCTGCCAGTTATTCCGGCGAAATGTCGTTTGTTTTTGAATCTCTGACCATTGCCGAAGAGGTGATGCCTCAAGATCCTCAAGTGGCTAAAAGATTGGCTGATTACTATTTATACGCGGAAAAACCAGACAAATCCTATCCCTATTTCAAGATCTACCTGGCTAGCCAAAAAAATCCTGGCCAGGCGCAGGTGTTGAGGCTCATTGATATTGCCAATTATTCCGGTAATGAGAAGATTACCATCGATGCCCTGGAAACAGCGGAAAAGATATTGCCTCAAGACCCGGCGGTTCAAAAACGGTTGGCCCAGATTTACGCCTGGTTGCAGAATCCGCTAAAATCTTATCACATGCATAAACAATTTATCATGCATAAGGGGGCTAAAGGTAAATATATCAAGCAGTTGATTGATACCGCCGCTGCTACCAACCAGCAGCAGTTGGTAGAAGAAGCCCTGGCGATTGCCTCCAGAAAACTTCCTGGAGATGCCGGTATCCACCTGAAGAGGGCTGAATATCTGCTGGGCCAGAAACAGGAGAAAAAGGCTGCCATCTCTTATGAAAGGTACTTAGGCCTTAAGCCAGATGATATTGAGGTAAAAAAACAATTAGCCCAACTCTATATTTGGCTCAACCGGCAGGAGAAAGCCTACCGGCTATACAAGGAACTATTTGAACAGGCGCCACAGGATACTTTTTTTCAGACCAGTGTGCTGCAAATGGCGGGCTGGCTCAATCGGCACCAGGAGGTACGCCATTATTTGCAGCGTATTGCCAAATTAAATCCTCATAATTTTGAAATAACCCTTGCTGCCGGAGATGCCTTGATTGAAACGGGCAATACCAGGGCTGCTTTACCCTTTTTTGAGCAGGCTTTGAAAACACGTCCTCAAGATATGGAGTTAAGAAAAAAATTGGCTCTCTACTATAGTTGGCTCAATATGCACTTCAAACAGATTGCGCAACTTAAATATCTCCACTCCCGGAAGGCTCTTCCCCAGGAAGGCTATATTTCTCTGGCCTGGCATTACTTGGACCGCAAGGAGTGGAAAAAGGTATTGCGGCTGATGAAGCCTTTTACCAGTAAAAGACCGCTGCCCAGGCAACCAGGCATAATGTTGGCTATAGCCTATGATATGATGGGGCGGAAAAGCCAGGGATATGAAATATACCAGCATCTTCAAAAGGAGAATTCGCAGGATATTAGTTTTCTTTCCCGGCTTGGGCAACAGGCACATTGGAATAATCGGCCTGATATCGCTTTGCAACTATTTGAAAAAGTCCTCAAAGCAGAGCCCAAAAATCAGTATGCTTTGCTGGGTAGTGGACAAATTTACCAGGGAAAGAGGAATTTTAAAAAAGCGCTTCAGAGGCTGGAGTTATATTGCCAGGTGGTCCCAAAAGATTATAAGATCCGTTACCAATTGGGCCAACTTTTTTTTGATCTGGGGCGTAAAGAGAAGGGGAAACGAGAATTCAATGAATCTCTCAGGCTAATGGAACTGAAAAAGGGTAAAAAGGGTAAAAAGTTGTAAATGATCCGTATTATTATTTTTTTCATCCTGATAATATTTTTGGCCAACTCCGGCGCTCTGGCCGATACCCCGGTTGATGCCCGAGAGGATACTCGGGAGGAGGAAAGAGGGGACGAGTTGTTGCGGGCCAGAATCTATTTAGGGTTGGGCCAGAATTGGCGGGCCATGAATATTTACCGGCAATTGCTTAAAAAAGATCCGCATAACCAACAGAACTGGCTTGGTTATATTGAGTCTTTAATTAATATGCAGCGATATGAATCAGCTCTGCTGCAAACCGGAAAGTTCCTGCTCAAGTATAAAGGCCACGAACAGGCCACCCGGTTTTTGGCCCTTATCTTGCAAGAGATGAGGTATGCTGAGAGCAGTTTGCCCATTTATGAACAGTTGATCCAGGTCAACCCTTTGGAGAGTAACCTCTGGAGTGCTTATGCTTATGCTCTTATCGATAATGGGCAGTGGGATAAAGGGCTGTATTATTTTTGTAAGGTGCTGGAAGTAGAACCGGAAAACCGGCAGGCCCTACGAATGGTGCATTCGATTCTTGGTCAAAAAAGTCCGATTTTTATGGGCGGATACCGTATACAATCAACTGAAGTTGAAAGATTGAGCAAGGTATTTGCCCATCAACAGGTCTACCTGTCCAATCAATCCCGTCTCAGTTTTCACCTGGATTGGATAACCGCAGATCGCCAGGCAGTGAGGGATGACCCACGGTTGGCTGAAACTATCATCGATCTGAGGACCAGGCTCGACTATTCCCGGGGCAACCTGACCACCTGGCTGGCCAGTGGTTTTTTCCGCGGTGTGGGCGATGGAATCCCCTTGATGGCTGGTTTTGATTATCGCCTGAAAGAAAATCTGATCGTCAAGGGAGATCTGCAAATGCTTCGCCCCTGGTATGATCCGGTGCAGGCAGTACCATATCAAAGCACTTATAATCGCGGTTCTCTGTCCCTGGAAACCTATTTTGCTCAGTCCTGGGGATTTTACTTTAATCTAAGCCAATGGTATTACAGCATTTACAGTGGCCAGGATTATGGCAGCAGGCAGATTATCTCGGCTATTGTTTCCCGCCGCCTGGCTGACCGACCGGAGATCTATTTGAGCGCTTCTGCCGTGACCTCTTGGTTTGCTTATGCTGATAAATATCAGGACAGCGACACCCGTCCAATTCACATGCTGGATAGAGAGATGGTTTTGGTGGCCTCCCTGCGATTTAAGCATTGGCTGACTGACCATATCTCCCTGACTTTAGCCACTGAAGGCCGCAGAGATATTGTAAGAGCGCTGTTTTCATGGTATATCTTATCCGGACTGGGCGTCAGAATCGGTAAATGGGTAGAAGCGGATATCGTGTATGACCGCTCTAGCGAGGCTAGAACTGTTTTGGGCGGAACTTTGCAGAGTTTTACTGCTAATATAAAGGTCACATTTTGACTGATAAGACAGACAAGAAAGAAAAAAAGCGCGATATACCAGAAAAGGAGCCGAAAAAAAAGGTCAGTGCCATCTCTATGTTAAGGCTCAGGCAGGTGGAGATTTTGGAAGGGCTTTTAGGCCTGGCGCTAATTGTGGTGATCAACATATTTTGGTTCAAGGATAACCTCGGTTTTTGGGGTATACGCCCCCACCCATACTGGATAGTTATCCTGCTTATCGCCACCAGGTACGGTTTTTTACCGGGAGTATTTACCGCTATTGCTGCCAGCCTGCTTTTGATGATTATGCTGAAAGTGGGTTATGCCAATATCAAGTGGTCAGTATTTCTTAAAGTTGACTTTTTATCGAAACCGCTGCTCTTTTTAGCAGGAGGTATTATTATTGGTGAAATCAGAGAAGTGTATAGGCGCGCTTATAACCAATTAAGTGTAAAATATAATGATTTGCAGGAGTTACACCAACAGTTAGCCGAAAGTTACCAGGGGCTGAGTCGAGCCAAACAAGAGATAGATACCTGGGTAGTCTCTCGAGAGCACACGGTTTCCACTCTGTACGAGGCTGCCCAAGGCCTGAAGTCTTTGGATGAGAAGGATATCTACCCGGCAGTGTTAAAATTGCTGCTAAAGTTTACTGAAGCAGAATCATGCTCACTTTACATGCTCTTTAAGGGGAAGTTCATTCTGACCGAAAAAAATGATATTGATACTAACTCTTCTTTTTCCCGCCCTAAAGAGGTGGATAGCAACATCGGACAAATAGGCCGGGTTTTTACTTCGAAAAATACTATCAGTCTCAACCGGATTCTCAGTGACCAGGAGTTGATGGAATCTAAAGATTACCGACCGGTGGTCTCCGCTCCCTTAATGGATAACCACAATCGGGTATTGGGAATTATTAATATCGAGAAACTCCCCTTTATCAAGTTTAACCCCCAAACGGTAAGGATGACGACTCTAATTGCCGATTGGTGTGGGTCTGCCCTGGAAAACGCCCGGGTATTCAAAGAGACCCACGATAAAAACATTGCTGATGATGTTACCCGCGCCTATACCTATCAATACTGCCAGTTCCGGCTCCAGGAAGAGTTCAGCCGGGCTAAGCGCTATAAATTTCCCTCCAGCCTTTTAGCCTTTGAGTTTGATGACTACACCTCCTTTTCTGAGCAAACCCGCCTGGATATATTGACCGTTTTTAGCCTGGTCTTAAAAAATAAACTTCGCACCATCGATTTGCTATTCCATCATAAAGAGATAAACCGGTTTGTCCTTTTTTTACCCAATACTCCCTTAGAGGGCGCAAATATCGTCAGGAAAAAAGTTTTCGATGAGATCCAAGCTTTTAATTTTAAACCCTATGATGATGACCGCCCCCTCCAAGTCAAGGTCGGTGCGGTGAGTGTTGAAGATTCCATGAAAAATTACCAGGAGTTCATCCAAAAGGCCTTTGAGGCGATGAAATGAAACTGTTAATCAGGCTTTTTACTATCTTGTTTGTGGTGGTAACCTTGTTATTAGAAGGCGCCGCTTTTTACCTGACCATAGAGGTGAACTATCAACGAATTTTGTATAATAATTTGCTTTATGCTTTATGGCTCCACCTGGCCGCCAGTGGGTTGATATTCTTGCTCCCCTATATTTTTTTTAAAGCAAAAGACCAGGCCCGGATAAAGTTTTATTCCCATTTATGCGGTTGGTTCACCCTGTTTATGCCGGTTATCGGCATCATTGGCACTTACCTGACCATATTTAATATCGAGGAGGTAATCAAAGCCAAAGGTTTGGCGCAAATCTATCAGCAGGAAACCGTCTATTCCCTGGAGGAGGCAGGAATTCCTGGAAACCAGGAACTGGAGAAGATGATATCTGATGAAACTAATATCGAACCGGTCATCGACATTTTAGCCGGCGATGATGAAGACTTAAAGCGGGGCGCGATCACCTTTTTAGAGAAAGCCGGCACTGCGGAAGCGGTTAATATGCTGAAAATTTGTTTGAAAGATGACAGTCCAGAGGTGCGTTTTATGGCCCACACCACCATCACCAAAATGGATAAAAGATATATCGATAAAATTCAGCGGGTCCAGGAGCAGTGTAAGGATAAAAAGCAGAAAAATAATAAACCCTTGCATAAATTGGCGGAGTTATACGCCCAATATGCCACCAGCAACCTGGTTGACCAGGTAACCACCAGCCATTATTTGCAAAAATCACTTACCACCTTTAAGCAACAGTTAGAATATGAACCCGATAATCTAAAACTATTGACCAGGTTGGGGCAAATCAGTTGCCTGAATCAAAACTATAAAGAGGCGGAACAATTTTTTAATAACGCCCTGAGATTGAATTCGGAAAAATTGGAGGCACACCTGGGCCTTTGTGAAGTGTATTATGAGGAGAATAATCTATTGTCTTTAAAAGCCGGGATAGAGAAAATAAACCTGTTGCCCAATAAAGATGCAGGAGATTTTGAAACCAATATAATGATTCAATTTTGGATTAAAGGATTTGACAACGATAAAAATGAGCAAGCAATCTGATATTGACATATGCCTGATTCTGGAGGGCACCTATCCCTTTGTTCCTGGCGGGGTATCCACCTGGGTTCATAATTTAGTCAGCAATCTTTCCGATATCTCGTTTGCGGGAGTTTGTATTCTTCCCTCCTCAAAAGAAAAACCCCAAAAACACTATGTAGAGCCCCATAATTTTAGGGTGGAGAAAATTATTTATCTCCACGATTATGACCTGGAGCCGGAAAAAAGCAGTTTAACCAAAAAACTCTGGCACCGGAGAAAACAAATTCGCAGTCTGCGCACTTTTCATACCCACCTTATAGATCGCGGTAATCCCCGGTTGGATAAAATCAGGGATATTTTTCGTGGTCCCAAAGGGGTGCGGTACAACGCCTATGATATGATGTATGGCAAAGATGCCTGGAATTTGCTAATGGAACTCTATAATCCGGAAGAAAACGATGAATCTTTTATCGATTATTTCTGGACCTACCGTTTTACTCATCTTCCACTATGTAAAGTACTGCAATCTGAAATACCGCCGGCCAGGGTCTATCATGCCCTTTGCACCGGTTATGCCGGCTTGCTGGCCACTTTGGCCAAATCTGAATACCACCGGCCAATGATGCTGACCGAGCACGGGATATACACCAAAGAGAGAAAAATTGAGATCGCCCAGGCCGAATGGATCTATACCGCTGGTTCCAACCGGATTCGGGTTGAAAAAGAACTGAGCGTTTTTCAGAAAATATGGATAAAACTGTTTGAAGCCTTAGGCAAACTTACCTACCAGGCGGCTGATCAGATTATCACCCTTTATGACGGTAACCGGCAACTGCAAATAGCCGAAGGCGCTAAGCTGGAAAAGACCGGTATTATTCCTAATGGTATCGATATTTTTGCCTATAATTCGTTAAAACCGGAAAATATAAGAGATTGGCGCGAGCCTGGAGCCCCTTTTAATATTGGTTTTGTCGGCCGGGTGGTCCCGATCAAGGATGTTAAAACTTTTATTCGGGCTTGTAAAATTGTGACTCTGCGCATGACCAGGGTGAACTACTTTATCATTGGCCCTTATGGCGAAGATCCTGAGTATTATCAGGAGTGTCTTGAACTGGTGGAGATGTTGGGATTAAAAGATGTAATCAAATTTACCGGGCGGGTAAATATGCTTGATTTCTTTCCCAATTTGGACATGGTAGTTCTTACCAGTATCAGCGAAGCGCAGCCTCTGGTGATATTGGAGGCCAATGCCGCAGGTATTCCGGTAGTGGCTTCCGATGTGGGGTCTTGCCGGGAATTATTGGAGGGCAGGAGCGAGGATGATAAAGATTTGGGGTATTCAGGTGTGGTAAGCAGGATATCTGATCCAGGCGATACTGCCGATGGGATTATTAAGATTCTTTATGACCAACGATTATGGCAGCAGATGTCAAACGCTGGACGGCAAAGAACCCAAAAGTACTACCAGGAAGCGGATTTAACTAAAAAATACCGGAAAATATACCAGTATTATATCTCTCAACCAGACCGCGATAATCATAAATAGCAGGGCTGAATATGGCTGGAATCGGATTTGAATTAAGAAAAATTTTGGAAAAAGACACTTTTTCCAGTGAGTTGCGGGCCTACCTCTACTCCACCTTGATCTCCTCCGGCCCCTGGTTGATGTCTATTATCACCCTCTCTTTTTTAAGTATATACCGGGGTGCAGGAACCGAAGATGTAGACCGGGAGTTGTTTAAGGTTACGGTAATCTACAGTTATGCCTTTTCTCTGATTTTTGTTGGATTTATGCAACTGGTGGTTACCCGCTACCTGGCTGACCAGTATTATGAAGAACGAGTTGATATTACCCTGCAGACTTTTATGACCTGCGCCATTATGCTGCTAAGCCTGGGCACTTTTTTGGCCTGGATTATCCTATATTTTTTTGAGATTTCGATTATCCACAAATACTGCGCTTTGACCCTGTTTTTAATCGTTACCATGATCTGGTTATGCATGATCTTTTTAAGCGCCATCAAGGACTATCATGGACTGGCCTGGGCTTTTATCGGCGGATGTATGTTCAGCATTGTCGCCGCTATTCCCCTGGGCAGATATTGGGGTACAGAAGGTTATTTGATCGGGTACAATATTGGCCAGGCTTTGATATTATTTTGGCAATTATCCCGGATGCTGGTTGAATTTCCTCCTTCTAAACTGTGGAATTGGGAATTTTTTGAGTATTTTAAAAGATATTGGGATTTGGCTGCCAACGGTTTGATTTTCAATATTGCCATTTGGGCCGATAAATTCATTTTTTGGATGGCGCCCCACAGCCGTTTGATTGTTAATCATTATTATACCCACGACTATTATGAAGCCCCCATGTTCTTTGCCTATCTTACTATTGTCCCCACACTGGCTATGTTTTTGATGAAAATCGAAACCGTGTTCTACGAGCATTATCGCCGTTACTATACCAAAGTGGTGCAAAAAAAGTGCTTGAAGAGAATATTAGAGGAGAAATTCCTGATGGTAAGCGCTTTGAAGGAGAGTATCCGGGAGATTTTCATTATTCAGGGCACCATCAGTGTATTGTGCCTTATTTTCGCTCCGAATCTGATTATCTTTATTGGGATGAACCCGTTACAGATACCGACATTTCGCATAATGGTAGTCGGATCATTTTTAAATGTCCTGTTGGCTTCAGCTGTCGTCATTCTTTTCTATTTTGACCAGCGCCGGTTGGTTTTGGCGATTTCATCGATTTTTTGTATCACCAACATAATTTTTAGTTATATCACCATCCTGCTGGACTTTAAATTTTGGGGATATGGCTATGCTACCTCCTGTTTTATATCGTTAATAGTCGCTTTTTACCTTTTGGATAGAAGACTAAAAGACCTGGAATATATCACCTTTACCAAACAGCAGATCGTGCCTTGAGCGCCAGTCTGCCCACCTATTAAATCCGAATTTTCATCTTTTTTCTAAAGTAATCCAGGCATTCTTTTCTGGCGTAAAAAATTTTGCTGTTTCGATTTATTTGATTGAGCCGAAAAATGGCTGATATGGCATCATTAAGGCCGTAAAAAACTATTTCGCCATGTTTTGAATTTTGTTGTTGAGTAAAACGTAATAATAGTTGCCCGACGGAACTGTCGAAAAATTTTAGATAGCGCATATCAAAAATTATCCAGGGGCTTTTTGATAACACCGGTGATATAACTTGTTCAAACTCCTCCAAATGATTTTCGCTGAGCCTGTCTTCCAGTATTGAAATTACCTGGATCGTGTCAATTTCAACGGTTCTAATTTCCATGGTTACCTTCTTTCATATCGCCCGAATAATTACTATCCTAGCACAGAAAAAAATTTGATAAAATGGAATTTTATTCAGCCTTGGTTTTGATTATATGGAGACCGGACAGGTTTTGATATCTTCCAGTAATAATTGTAATTCAAATTTGACTGTGATAGCATTACACTTAAAATCAGTGATTGCCTTGAGGATCGAGGAGTTGCTGAATTTAGGTTACAATAAAAGTATATTTAAAGAGATGGAGCACCTATGAATAGGATAAAATATTTCTCAATCGCTCTGATTATTTTCTCAATAACCCTTGGCAATATCGCTTTGGGACAGGAGAAAAGCCCGATGCCCAGGCTGTTGGTTATGGATCTCAAACCCAATGGGGTATCAAAAGAGATTGCCAGCAGTTTGACCGACCTGCTGGATATGGAGATCGAACGGGGTAGATTGTACCAGGTGTTTTCCCAGGAAGATGTGCGTTTAATTTTACAAAACGAATCTCTAAAACAGTTGTTGGGCCAGGATGACAATACTGATGAATCTTTGGCTCAAATCGGACGGGCCATCAATGCCCCATTTTTGTTAAAAGGATCGATAGGTAAAATCGGCAATGTTTATGCTATCTCTTTGGATCTATTGGATGTTAAAGAGGTGAAAGCCTTAAAAAGGATAAATCAGACCCTGGTGGGGGATGAAGGCGGGCTGGTGGGCTCTCTCCGTTCTGCTGCTTTGGCATTAAACTTAGAGGAAAAAGGGCTTACCAAAGATATTAGCGCCCAGTTAATTGACAAATTAAAAATAGCCCAAAAACCGAAAAAACTGTTTCTCACTCTATCAACCGGATACGAGATCCCCTTAGGGCCAGTGCATGATCAACATGATATCCTATATTTTAGACCTCCCTTTGCTCACGCTAAAGTGGACATAGATTACCCCTACTGGCGTATGATCAGGTTTTTTCTTTCCACCTCTTTTGCCTTTACCATTTCAGAGCAGATGCGCCTCCAGGATAAGCATACCGCCAGGGTATACAATGCCGACACCAACAAGGAGATCGCCACTAAATTTATGATCACCACCACTACGTTGAACTATTCCGCCTATAAATTGCCGCTTGATTTTGGGGTTAAAATTGTGCCGGAAACCGGTCGTTTTCTCCCTTTTATCAAAATTGGGGCCGGTCTATCATACAACAAATATACTTTTGCCGATGAAAGATTGGGATTGCTGCAAGAAACCGTAAATGATATCTGTAAAAGTCCCTATTCTAAAAATCAAAACTACTGCAGCCTGGAGGTTTGGGCTAAACCAAATGATGATATAAGTTTTTTAGGGGTTGATCTAACCACCTCTGCTGGAGTGGAGTGGCTGTTGTCACACCATATTGGCCTAAAAATTGAGGCCACCTATAATTTTACCTTTGCCTTAAAAAGTGAAGACCAACTCACAACTCAATTTACCTCTGAGCCTATTAAATATGAATCTATCAATAAAGATGGCCAGGCAATAAATCAAAAAGATGTTTACGTTGATCTGTTTCCGGTTAGAAAACTTCACCATGGCCTGGGGTTTTATACTGGGGTGGTGGCCTATTGGTAATATCATTAAAGCCGGAGTGAATAATTCCCGTCCCCACCTGTAGATCGCCTAATATAAGGATTTAACTTGATAATGAAACCGATAATATTATTTTTGACCTGTATAGTCTTACTGGGGCTCTCCAGCCTACTGTTTTTTTGCAATGAAAACAAACAGGATGAGGTGGCCATTGCCAACCGTCTGGCTGATTTTGCCGACTTTGAAAATGCTGAAAAAAAAGAGGGTGAACCGCCGCCGGAAAATGCCGGTGATAAAGCCTATCCTCAAATCATAACGGCCACTACTCCCCCGGATATATTTGTAGACCAACTGTTTCAGATCACCCTGGCTACCGATTATGCTGATGGCTCCAAATTGAAAAAGGCCATTGTGTATATTGACAAGGCTACCAGTTATTTTGAAGTGGCAGTTGAATTCAAGGCTATCCCCAAAGCCGATGGGCCGACGGGTATGGTGACTATCCGCGGTAAATTGACCGATAATGAGGGATTGGGAGACAAAGATTTCCAAATTCGCCTGGGCCTGATGGATGTTGATGGCAAAGTGGGTAACTATTATACCTGGCAGATGGAAGTCCCGCCCGAACCACCGCCGCCGCCAAAACCGGAAGACAAACCTATTTGTACGGCCGAGGAGATCGTAGAGTGTGCCTGTCCGGGGGAGCGGTGTAATGTTAAAGTGTGTAGCGATGACGGTAAAGCCTATAGCCGCTGCGGCTGCGGTCTGATAACCGACAAAGACACCAACTTGATGTGGCAGCAATCCCGGCCCTGTGTGGATTTCCTTTGGGCGGATGCAAAAAAATACTGCGACACCCTGGATTTGGGTGGATTCACCGATTGGCATCTGCCCACCAAGGCGGAATATATGGATATTTTAGGGGGTTGCGACACCGCTGTCACCACCGATGGCAGCGGGTTCGGCGGCTTCTGCGACGCCTGCGTAAAATCCTATCAAGACAATAATAACGGCACCGGCAAAAAGAGTGCTAAATGCGAGGATATTATGCCGGGCGAGTTAAAGGGCTACTGGACCTCAACTGATTATGAAAATGATACCAGCCAGGCCTGGACCGTAGACTTTACCACTGGTGGTATATGGGGTTATGGTAAGACAAACAAGAGTTATGCCCGCTGTGTCAGAAACGAGGCGCCTTGACACTCCCCAGGGTAAATAGGAATCTCTATTTTATCTCAAACTGTTTCATCCCATAATACCGGCCATCTTCACTCCTATATTTTGAAAAGGGAATCTGCCAGTTGTGCTCAGGATCCTTTTTGTCACGGATAATTATCCGAAAATAGTAGGTGCCGGGCTTGGGCTTGTCCAGAATAAGGGACAGTTTGGTTAATTCGATTTCTTCATACAGGATATCATCTTTGGTGAATTGGGGATTGCTGCTAAGGGCAAAATCGTAATATATATCATCGCCCTGCAGATCAAAAGATTCATCCCACAGAAATAGAACTTTTTTTCCATCTCGGATTACCTCTGGATCGCCAAGGTAAATGGGCATGGGCCGTTCCAGAGCATCGATAAATTGCTGGTATTTTTGCTCAATAATCTCCGGCAACCGGGCTATCTCCCCTTTTGCCTCGGCTATTTTATCTTCCGGGTCGTCTGCAATGGTGGGCAGACGTTTAAAATCCGGCATTTTAGCGATATAGTCTTCAAATATCAAAGCCTTATATTGATCGATAAGTTTTTTTATCTTATCTTTGCCAAAATATTTATCTTTAATCTGCTCCACCCGCTCCTGTAAGAGTTTTAGGTTGCCCGGTTTTTTTAAGAATCGCTGGTGCAAAATCACTCCCCACCAATTGGCTATTCCCTCCCACCACCGGGGTCTTGGTGTCTTCTTTGATTGGGGCTGATTGTAATAATCCCAGGCGCCGTCATAATCCCAGGGGATAAAATACCAGGTTTTTTGATCTGAGGGGCTATAGAGGAGAAAATTTTGGGAATTGGTATCATTGTTATACATTAAAAGATTAATAGCCAGCCAGGTGAGGTAGTTATCCAATTCAAAATGGCGTTTGAACACTTGATCGATATCCAGGTCAGTGTTATTGACATCATCCAGCATTTTTAGCAATTTGGCGTGATTACGGTTTTCGCTTTTGATCTCCAGTATCTTTTCAAACTCTTTTTCATCGTAACTGGGATCTTCGGCCAGTTTTAACGCCTCTTCATCCCGATAGAATTCGAAAAATTCCGCCTTGTATAGATTGCCCTCCATATCAAAGCCCCGGCTGTTTAGATAGTGCTCGTTGGGGTTTTCCACATGAGTAAAAAGTCCATAGTTTTGATCATCAACCAACAGGTGGACAAAGGCGGTGCGAAAACTGGTAATATTGGGGATGGTTTTGATCAGATCAAAACTGAGTTTGTTGCGCAGGCGGGTCAAATCCCAGGGGTGCTTGTTAAGGTTTAAAATCCGCTGCCCTCGCCATAGTTGGGTTTTATCGCTGATCTTGATTTTAAAAGATTTCTGTTTAGAGGTCATGGTGGAATGTCCCCGTGATTTCAAGGTGGCAGTGGCAGAATCGGATCCATCGGCAAAAAAATGGCCAGGTTCTGACAGAGTCACCGCCGCTATGGGAGTAAAATCATCATTAAAATATTTATCCTGGTTAACATCTTCCATGCTGTCACCTTGCGGCTGCACCTTTACATGCAGAGTGAGCAACTCTAATTTGTCCTGTTCGTATACGCTGCGATCCGCCACCAGTTTTTTGGCTGGCCCCATCTGGTCCCACTCATCTTGGCTTGGTGTTGTTTCCTTATTTGTCCCGGTTTCCTGGGAGGGCTCTTGGTCCTGGCTTCCAGCGGCGCCACCTTCAGCAGTTGGATCTTGGTCACCCCCGGAAAGACGGCATCCGAATAGGGTTAGAACCAATAGCAAAGCTACTCCAAAGGCGATTAAGTTGAGTTTTTTGAATTCAATGGGTATTTTCATTAGAGAATCCTTAAAAAGATAATTACTGTTTCGAGTAAAGGTTTTCCAGAGAGAACCGTTTTAAACCAATTTAGCATATTATCTATTGGCAATTCAACCAGGCATTGCTTAAAATATTTTTCTTTGGCTATTTAGTAAAATTTGGTAAGATTATTTTTTTACCACTAATTTCCGTCAAATATAAAGGAATGCTTCAGATGAATCAAAGCAAAATAGCCCTATTTATACCACTTTTCCTTGGGATGATAGCCGGATCGATTATGATCTCCTGCTCATCCAGCCGGACTTTGACCAAATATGATCAAATTTATTCGCGAGCCCGGCAGGTGGCAGTTCTTCCTCTGGTGAATCTCACCAACTATCCCTATGCTGGCCGCATTGCTGCAGAGTTGATCACCACCCAGCTTTATGCCCAGTCTAAATTCAAATTGATGGAAAAAACCCAGATGCAGGAAACCCTAAAGAATCAATGGGCGGATCAGAGCCAGATGCTAGACCGGACAGCAGCAATCAAGGTGGGTAATAAACTAGAGGTGGATACAGTAATTTATGGGGCGGTTACCGAGTTTCGTTACAAGCGGGGTTTGGATGAGAACCCGGTGGTGGGAATCAGCGTACGGATGTTAGATGTAAAAACCGGGGAGATCCTATGGGCGGACAGCAAGTCGGAAATGGGGGGATGTTTGTGGTTTTGCCATGACTCGCTAACCAGGCTGGCTCAACAGATCTGCTATGATTTAGTTGAAAAGTTGGTAGAACAATAACTTATGTCCCGGATGGGCACTTTATTATGAGAACCGTTATTATGAAGAGAATAAATATTATCAACCTATTGGTGTCCTTATTATTGGTGGTAACTATAAAAGTTATTCCCGCCATGGCTGGCGCCAGTGCTCCCCGGGTGAACAATTGGCTCTGTTATTACGGCCTTACTTTTGGCCATGAATTCTTTACCAATTTCGATCTGGTGGTGCTCAATGGATATAGGCATCCCCAACTAAAGAGGACCGGGGCCAAACAACCGCTATATTTAGGCTACTTGAGTGTTGGGGAAATTAATGAGGGCAATCCTTATTGGCCTAAGGTAAAAGGGCAACCCTTTTTAGTTAAAAAGAGTGAGTTGTGGAATTCCTGGCTGGTGGATATCAGAGATAAAAAGTGGCAGGATCTGCTTTTCAAACGATTTATTCCCAAAATTTTAAAAAATGGTTTTGACGGTATTTTTCTTGATACCTTAGATTCCATTATAAGTTTGGAAACCCTGACCGGAAAGGAAAAGAATAAATTCAAAGGCAGCATTGAAGCCTTGATCAAAGTTATAAAGCGAATAAAAAAAGAGTATCCCAAAATATATATTATCGCCAATCGAGGTTTGCCCATACTGCCTAAGATCGCCCCAGAAATTGATTACGTCCTGGTAGAAGATCTGTACAGTTATTATGGCGGTGGACAGAAGGGGTACATCAAAGTTGATAAAAATACTCAGAAAATCCTTTTACAGCAAATAAAAGATGGCCTTAAAAAGAATAAAAATCTGCAGATATTAACCCTTGATTACGCTGATTACCGTCAGGCAAAGTTAGCCTGGCAGGCCATCAAGTTTTCCCGGCGGCATGGATTTATACCCTATGTAAGCACCTATGATTTAAAGGAGATCTTTTACTACACCACCAACCTCCAGTAAAAAGGTTTGACGTATTGACCGTTAAAAGCACCACTATGTCATTGGAAAAATATCGAAACCAGTTAGATCAAATAGACCTGCAACTCCTTGAACTTATAGCCAAACGCCAGGAGGTGGTTGAGCGGGTGGCTGATTATAAGCGCAGCAGGGGACTTCCTTTGTTTCACCGTACGCGGGAACAGCAACTATTGGAAGCCAGAAAAGAGCAGGGTGAGGCTCTGGGGATTGAGCCCGATTTGGTGGCTATGATTTTCCGCCAACTTATAGAAAGGTCCCACCAGGTTCAAGACCATATTTTGCAAAAGGATTTGGCCATTAACCCTAAAAAAATTGTCATTTTAGGAGGCAAGGGGCGGATGGGCCGGTTCTTTGACCGGATTTTCAGGGAGTGCGGCCACCAGGTGATCCCTTTGGACCTGGATTCAAAAGAGGATTTCGCCCAGGTAACCGCCCAGTCAGAGGTGGTAATAATCAGTGTGCCCATTAATGTTACCGCTGAAGTTATCAAATCGATTGCCCCCCATGTACAACCGGGATCTCTGCTAATGGACTTTACCTCTTTAAAAGAGGAGCCAGTAGATCTGATGCTCCAGCACTCCAAAGGATGCGATGTAATAGGTACCCATCCCATGTTTGGCCCCACGGTAAAGCGGCTGAATCGGCAGACAGTGGTGCTATGTCCGGCCCGGGGAGAAAAATGGCTGCTCTGGTTGAAAAATTTGCTGGAGAAAAAGGGCGCCGAGGTGATTGAGAGCAACCCTAAAGAGCATGATGCGGTTATGGCGGTGGTGCAGGTGTTGAAACACTTTGAAACCATGGTGATGGGAAAAACTATAATGGATTTGGGCGTTGATCTAAAGAAAACTCTGCGTTTTACAAGTCCTATCTATCGTTTGGAGTTGGATATGGTGGGCCGGCTGTTTAGCCAGGAGGCTGGTTTGTATGCTGATATTATCACCTCCAACCAACAGAGGAAGGTGGTTTTAGATAGTTTCAACCAGGCGGTTACTACTTTGGCCCAAATAGTCAAAAAAGGTGACCGGCAGGAGTTTGTCCGACTTTTTAGCCAGATTTCCGACTACTTCCAAGAGTTTAAGTACCGGGCTATGGAGGAGAGCAACTATATTATCGAGAAACTGGTAGAGAGGGCATAACTCATAATGACTAAAATAAAAAATACCCATGTAAAATACTTTGAAACTCTACCATCGCCAGAGGAGATGTTATCGCAGCGACCTCTTTTGGAGTCTCATAGAAAAATTGTTTTAGAGGGACGAAAAGAGGTTCAGGATATTTTAGCAGGGAAAAGTTCCAAAAAGGTGGCCATAATTGGGCCCTGTTCAATACACGATCCAGAGTCTGCTTTGGAATACAGTAGAAATCTTTTGAAATTAAAGGAGAAAGTAAGCGATAAACTGCTGCTTATTATGCGCACCTATTTTGAAAAGCCCCGGTCCACTGTGGGCTGGAAAGGCTTTGTCAATGACCCCCATATTGATAATAGTTTTAAGATGGAAGAGGGGCTAAAAAAGAGCCGGGACCTGCTTTTGCAAATAACTGGCGAGGGACTTTTGGTGGGTACCGAGTTTTTAGACCCCATCACCCCGCAGTTTTTAGGTGACTTAGTTTCCTGGGTGGCTATAGGCGCCCGCACCACTGAGTCTCAAACTCACCGGGAGATGGCCTCCGGGCTTTCAGCGCCAGTGGGCTTTAAAAATGGCACTACCGGCAATGTGGATGTAGCGATAAACGCCATGAAATCTGCCAACCGGCCCCACCATTTTTTAGGGATCGATAGCCAGGGAAAAGTTGCCGTAGTTTTTACCTTTGGCAACCCCTTTTGCCACCTGATCTTAAGAGGGGGAAATTTAGGGCCAAACTATGAGGCTTTTTTTGTGCAAAAAACCTTGAAAACTATGAAAGAATCCGGTTTGAACCCCGCCTTAATTGTAGATTGCAGCCATGGAAACTCCAATAAAGATCCCCAGCGGCAATCTGAGGTCTTGATGGATCTGGTATCTCAAATAAACTCTGGCACCAAAGGAATAAAGGGTTTTATGATGGAATCTCACCTAAAAGATGGCGGTCAAAAATTTGTCCTTGGGGGGCATTTTGAATATGGGGTAAGTATTACCGACAATTGCCTGGGCTGGGAAAAAACCGAGGAAACTATTTTAAAGGGTTATGAAAGTCTAAATTAAGCCCTGCCCAAAACTGATCAGAGAAACGCATTATTATCCTGAACCTTTAGCCTTTTCTTGTTATTATAGATTTGCTATAATGGCTTCTTAAAATATTTTATCTGATGATTATTTCGGAGTTACTAGAGATGACCTTAACAAATAAAATCGCTATTATTGATCTTACTACTGGTAAAATTGATATCGAGCAGATCGATATTGATCTTCGCCAACGTTTTTTGGGCGGCCGGGGAATAGATATTTATCTTTTGCTAAAATATTTACAGCCGGGTATTGACCCTTTAGGACCGGAAAATATTTTTTTGGTAAGTGCGGGATTGCTTACCGGCACTCCAGCCCCGGCGGCTGCCCGTACCAATATTGCCGCTAAATCTCCCCTTACCAACTTGCTCGGCAGCGCCAATATGGGCGGCTTTTTCGGACCCGAATTGAGATTTGCCGGTTTTGACCATCTGTTAATCCGGGGCCAGGCAGATAAACCGGTTTTTTTGTGGATTCACAATGGTGAAATTGAGATCCGTGATGCCCGGGGTCTATGGGGAACCGACTCCAGTCAAGCCCAGACTTTAATCCGGGAAGAGATGGCCGATGAAGAGATAAAATCGATGACTATCGGGCAGGCTGGTGAAAATCTGGTCCGCTTCGCCAATGTTAGGACCGGTGCAAAAAATACTGGCGGCCGAACCGGTATGGGCGCGGTTATGGGTTCGAAAAACTTAAAAGCGATTGCTGTTCGCGGCACCTTGCCGGTTAAAATTGCTGATCCCGAGGGAGCTCTGGCCTACCACCAGGAACTGGTCAACTTTATCCAGTCCTCAAAATATGCCGAGATTATGGGAAAATGGGGCACCATGTTTATCTATGATGTGACCAATTCCACCGGCCTGGTGCGGACCCGAAATTTTCAGAGTAACCAGATGCCCAATTCGGAACAGTTGGAGTGTGAGGGGATGGAGGATTATTCAGACGGTGTGCTGGCTTGTTTTGGCTGCACAATGCACTGCCGCCATAAATATACTTTCAAAGAGGGACCCTACAAAGGTGAATACGCTGAAGGTCCGGAATACACCACCCTGGGCGCTTTTGGCACTGAGGTGGGCAATGCCAACCTGCTGCGGGCCTTGGAAGGCAATCACCTGGTGAACCGTTATGGCATGGACACCCTGGAAACCGGCAGTATGATCTCCTGGGCGATGGAACTATTTGAAAAGAAATTGCTGCCCAAAGAGATGATTAAAGATATTGACCTCAGCTGGGGTAATATGGATGCGGTTTTGCAATTGGTCGAGGATATAGCCCATAGGAGAGGATTGGGTGATATCCTGGCTGAAGGGCCATTGGGGGCGATTGAGAAATTGGGCCCGGAAACAGCCTATTATAATATTAATGTCAAAGGGATGAGCGGCCTTCACTCAGATGAGCGGCCCACTCCCTCTTTGGCTCTGGGGATTGCCACGGCTACCAGGGGAATGGATCATCTTCGCAGCCGTCCCGCTATAGACCTTTACCATTTGCCGCCCAAAGTGCTGGAAAAGATTTTTGGCCGGCCGGGATTGACCAGTGATTACCGTGATTACCAGGGCAAGCCCTGGATGGTGTTTTGGCAAGAATGTCTCTATGCCCTGGTAGATGCCCTGGGAATTTGCAAGTTTCAAACCGTGTTTCTCTCTCCCAATATGCCCAAATGGGAAGAATATAGCCGCCTGATTGAACTGAACACCGGGATGAAGTTTACTCCAGCCCAGTTGATGGAAACCGGAGAGAGGATATACAACCTGGAGCGTTTGTTTAATATCCGTGAAGGGGCTTCCCGGAAGGATGATGCTCTACCGGAGCGGTTTTTCAAAGAGCCTACTCCAGCCGGGCTCGAGATAGTGCGGGGCAAAACCATCGATCCGGACAAATTTAAGCAAATGTTGGATGAATATTACCAAATTCATGGCTGGGACAATGATGGAGTGCCAACCCCGGAAACTATCCAGCGGTTGAACTTGCCAAAAGAGTATGCCAACCTTGAGCCAATGGAGAGGAGGTGCGGCCATGAGTAAAATCCTTGTTGTTGATCACGAACGTTGTACAGGTTGCCGCATTTGCGAAATGGTTTGCTCGGTAAAAAATGAACATCAGAGCGATCCCAGCCGGGCCAGGATCCAGGTGATCAAGTGGGAGATGGAGGGCTATAATCTTCCTATGGTATGCCAGCACTGCGAGGTGCCCTTATGTGCTTCGGTATGTCCGGTCAACGCTATTTTCCGCGATAATTCCAGGGGAGTGGTGGTTACCGATGACAATCTCTGTATCGGCTGCCGGGCCTGCCTGTCGATTTGTCCTTTGGGCGGAATATCTTTTGACGGCAAAGGCAAGAAAATATTGCGCTGTAACCATTGCCAGGGCGATCCCACCTGTGTCAAGTTTTGTGACACCAAGGCTCTTCAATATATTGATGAAGAACAGTTGGCATCTGTGCAAAAAAGATCAAAAGCAATAAAACTTTATCATGCCCTGAAAAGAGACTCCTGATAATGAACTCATCCTGTCAAATAAAGGTCAAAATCATTGGTTTTCCCCAATTAAAAAATCTTTCTATTGAAGATGAGAAGATAGAAACTGACTCTTTGCCTTTGACTTTTGGCCAATTTTTAAATCATCTGAAGACTAAATATGGCGCTCCGGTTGAAAAGGCCATTATTGGTAAAAAAGGTGTTTTAAACACGGTTCAAGTGCTCAAGAATGAAGCCGAGTGGATAGAGCGGGAGGATTTGGAACATCAGCTTGAAGACGGTGACACTATCTCTTTTATATTTATGATGGCCGGTGGCTAAGATGAAAAAAACCGACTCTAAAAAAGCCATCGTCATTATTGGCAACGGCATAGCGGGTGACGAGGCAGCCCTGGCCGCTAGAAAGATCGATGCTCAGGCACGGGTGATGATAATCTCAGAAGATACCACCCCTCTCTATAGCGCCTGTGTGCTGGCCGATTATATTGGCGGAGAAATTCCCAGAGAACGGGTAATCCTCCGTTCCAGCCAAGATTATCAGCAGCAAGATATTCAACTGCTCTTATCGAAACGGGTGTGTAAAATAGATGTTGAAAAACACCTGCTCTCTGTACAAGAGGGGGAAGATATCAATTATCAAAAATTGATTCTGGCCACAGGAAGCCGTCCGACTTTACCGCCGGTTCCCGGAAGTTCTCTGCCCGGTGTATTTTCGCTCAAAACCTTAAATGATGCTGATCAAATTATCAAATTTCTCGACCGGACAACTTTGAGTACTAAAAAATCGGCTGCCGGAAAAAGGGCAATAGTGGTAGGCAGCGGCCCGATTGGTATCGAGGCGGCTATTGCCTTGAAGCATCGGGGTGTTGAGGTGGTTATTGTCGAGATTTTAGATCGCCTTTTGCCAAGATTGTTTGACCCGGTGATCGCCAATCAGGTGAAAAATATCCTGGAAAGAGAAGGTATAAGAGTCTTGACATCAGAAAAATTGGTGGAGATTCAGGGCTCAACCACAGTTACCGGAGTTAAAACCGACCAGCGGACTCTGAAAACCGACCTGGTTCTGATGGTTACCGGTATGCGGCCAGAGGTAGAATTGGCCCAAAAGGCGGGGATCAAGTTGGGTCCTATGGGTGGTATCGAGGTAAACGAACACCTGGAGACCAGCGCCCAAGATGTTTGGGCGTGTGGTGACTGCCTGGAAACTGTTGACCGCGTCACTAAAAAGCCCGGTCTCTATATGCTCTGGAACAATGCCCGCAGCCAGGGTCAGATTGCCGGGGCTAACGCCGCCGGGGCCAAGCGTAAATATTCCGGCAGTTTGAATGTAACCAGTCTCTGTTTGTATGAATCGACTGTTGCCTCAGTTGGCGCTATTTCCGCGGATCTGACTAATGGAAAATACAGGTTGCTTTATGATGCCCATAAGGGGTTAAAATCTCAATTTTGCCTGATTCTGGACAACAATCGAGTAGCCGGTGCCCAGGCGTTGGGCTGCGTTCAGCGGGTTGGCGGTATGCTGGGGTTGGTATTGAGCGGAGATGACCTGCCCGAAATTATAGCCAGAAGTAAGATTGGCAAAAACAAAAGTTCGGTTTGGGCTTTGAGGGGTTTTGAAAAATCCCTTGATGGTGAATTGCTGAACAGTGCACCAGATGGAGAAATAAATGGCTGAGAGAAAAAAGGGCCGCAAAGGCCAGGTAAGGTGTTTGAATTGTTTTGAGCGTTTTGTTCCCCAGGTAAATCAATCAACTTCAGCCTGTCCAAAATGCCAGATGGAATGGCGGCTAACCTGGAGTTCTCCCAATTCGGTCAAGATACGCGGGCCAGTGTGGTCGAAACAGGAAAAACCTTTGTCATAATCTTTAGCCGGCTCTATTGGTAATTTTTACGAGTTTGTTATCTTCAGGAGGAAAATAAAATGGGGTTAACCTTTGCCGAAAAAATTCTTGGTCAAAAAGTGGGTAGGCAGGTGCAGGCGGGAGAGATAGTGATGGCCAGGCCCGACCGGGTATTGTCTCATGATAATTCAGCGGCTATCTCAAAGACTTTTGCTCAATTGGGAGCCAAAAAGGTGACTATTCCGGACAAAGTGGTGATCATCCTCGATCACTGTGTGCCGGCAGCCAGTGAAAAATACGCTCAAAATCATCAAACAATCCGCCAGTTTGTCTTTGATCAGCAGATCACCAATTTTTATGATATCGAACAGGGAGTCTGCCACCAGGTGATGCCGGAAAAGGGGTTGGTGAGGCCGGGCCAACTGGTTTTAGGCAGCGATTCCCATACCACTACTCACGGTGCTTTTGGCGCTTTTTCAGCCGGAATTGGCCGCAGTGAAGCAGCAGCCCTATGGGCCACTGGCGAGATTTGGCTGCGGGTACCGGAAACTATGGTTATCAAAGTGGAAAATACGTTGCCGGCCGGGGTCTTTCCCAAGGATTTAGCACTCCACATAATCGGTAAAATTGGTGCTGACGGAGCCCTGTACAAGGCGGTATGGTTTGCCGGTCAGACCATTCACGATATGAGTATTGCTGGCCGGATGCTGCTTTGCAACATGGCTGCCGAGATGGGGGCCAAAATCGGTTATGTGGAGGCGGACAAAAAGGTGGCTGATTGGTTAAAGGGGAGGTACGCCGACCAGATCGAAATCGTCAAGTCCGATCCTGACGCTGTTTTCAGCGAACAGATAAATATCGACGCCTCCCAGGTCGAGCCAACTATGGCTTTGCCCCATACAGTGGACAACACCTGTAGCGTAGGAAAGAAGATGGGGATGAAATTCAACCAGGGGTTAATCGGCACCTGCACCAACGGCCGGCTGGAAGACCTGGAGGTGGCGGCTGAAATTTTGGATGGGCAACAAGTTCATCCTGATATCCGTCTGCTGGTTTTTCCTGCTTCCCGGGAGATCTATTTGCAGGCTATGAAAATGGGGCTGCTCGCTACTCTGTCAAAAGCCGGTGCGGTGGTGATGAATCCGGGCTGCGGACCATGTCTGGGCGCCCACCAGGGAGCATTGGCGCCGGGAGAGAAATGTCTTTCCACCGCCAATCGTAATTTCAAAGGCCGCATGGGGTGCAAAGAGTCGGAGATCTTTCTGGCCAGCCCGGCCACCGTGGCTGCTTCCTGCGTAAGGGGAAGAGTCACTGATCCTCGAGAGTTTGTTTGATTAATGGCTGCTGCATGTTCGCGGTTCAGATAGGGCTCTATCCGGAACTGGATTGAAAAAACAGTTGACAGTCGAATAGTTCTGGATTTTAATCTATTAACACCTAAAATCCGTTACTGATTTTAGGTGTTAATATTTGTTATAGTAAATATTGGAATTTAAGGGTGGTATTATGGCAGAGAAGTTTTTAGACCAGGTGCAGGGAAAGGCCTGGTGTTACGGAGATGATATCAATACCGATGTAATTTTTCCCGGAAAATACACCTACACCATCAGTGACAAACAAGAGATGGCTCAACACGCCCTGGAAGATTTGGATCCAGATTTCATTTCCCAGGTTAAATCCGGTGATGTAATTGTAGCCGGGAAAAATTTTGGCTGCGGATCTTCCCGGGAACAGGCAGCTATTTGCCTTAAGTATGCTGGTGTATCAGCGGTGATCGCCCGCTCTTTTGCCCGCATTTTTTTTCGCAACGCCATCAACCAGGGTTTGCTGGTAATCCAATCGCCTCAGGCGGTGGATTATATCGAGGCCGGTCAAAAAGTGGAAATCTCTTTCAGCAAAGGTCAAATCTTGGTAGGTAATAAAAAGTTTACCTTTCCCCCGTTAAGTTCAGAAATTATGGCCATTGTAGAAAAAGGGGGGCTGGTTCCTTATGTACGGGATCAAATCGCCCGGACAGACACTGAATAGATGATGTAATTGTAAACACTAAAAGTCCATCAACCGCAGGGTACACTTTTATTTTTGCGTGAACCCTAAAAACAAGGAGAAAATCATGGCTAAGTACAAAATCGCCTGGCTACCCGGTGACGGGGTAGGAAAAGAAGTTATGGAAGCTGCCAGAATGGTGCTGGATAAATTGAAACTGGATGCAGAGTATATCCACGGTGATATCGGTTGGGAGTTCTGGTGCAAAGAGGGAGAGCCACTGCCCGAGCGCACTTTGAAAGTATTGAGAAATACCGACTGCTGCCTGTTCGGCGCTATCACCTCCAAACCCAAGGAGGAGGCTGACAAAGAGTTAGCGCCAGAATTAAAGGACAAAGGATATGTCTATTTCAGCCCCATCGTCAGGTTGCGCCAGGAGTTCGACCTCCACACTAACATGCGTCCCTGCAAGGCTTATCCGGGAAATCCGCTCAATTTAAAAAATGATATTGACCTGGTGGTATTTAGAGAAAATACCGAAGGATTATACGCTGGAGTGGAATTTCACCCCGTGCCGGAAGAGGTTTTTGCCACTTTAAAAAAACATCATGCCAAAACTGAGAAATTTGCTCATGTGGCATTGGAAGATATGGCTATCTCTACCAGGATTATGACCAGAGGCAAGTGTCGCAATATTGTGACCCAGGGTTTTGATTTTGCCCGTAAAAATAAACGGACCAGCGTAACCGTGGTGGAAAAGCCCAATGTGTTGCGGGAAACCGGTGGTTTGATGATCCGGGAAGCCCGCAAAGTGGCCAAAGATTATCCGGAGATCAAGTATTATGAAACCAATATCGATGCCACCTGTATGTGGCTGTTGAAAAACCCCTATGACTACGATATTCTGGTGGCGGAAAATATGTTCGGTGATATCCTTTCTGATCTGTGTGCCCAGATGACCGGCGGACTGGGTTTTGCCAGTTCAGCCAATATCGGTGACAACTATGCTGTTTTTGAGCCTACCCACGGCTCGGCTCCAAAGTATGAAGGGCAATACAAAGTCAATCCTATCGCCATGCTGCTTTCCAGCAAACTGATGCTGGATTATTTGGGTTTGGGCGCAGAAGCCGCCAAACTGGAAAAAGCAGTGGCCGAAGTAGTGGCGGGAGAGAAAGTGCGCACCTACGACATGGGCGGCAGCAACACCACTCTGGAAGTAGCCGAAGAGGTCTGCCGAAAACTCTAAGCGGCAGGGTTCAGTAAGAGAGATTCAGGATTCTGGAGTTTGTAAGTCAATACGCTATGAATAGTGGCAAAAGGAATCTATCATGGGTTACACTATTATTGAGAAAATCATGGCTGGTCATGCCAATCCTAAGGTTGAGCAGGTTAAACCAGGGGATATTGTCTGGATAGATCTGGATGTAAGGAGCGCCCGGGATTTTGGGGGCGCCAATGTGGTTGACCGGTTTGAAAAAGAGTTCGGGCCTCAGGCCCGGGTTGATGATCCTTCCCGCACCTTTTTTACCTTTGATTGCGTAGTTCCGGCCAAGACCATTCCCTATGCTGACAATCAGCATCGCTGCCGCGGTTTTGCCCGGCAGCAGGATATTAAAGTTTTTGATGTCAACCAGGGCATTGGCTCTCACGTGATGATTGAAAATGGCCTGGCGCAGCCCGGTTCCACTGTGGTAGGGACTGACAGCCATTTGAATATTATGGGAGCAGTGGGTGCTTTTGGCCAGGGTATGGGCGACCAGGATATTGCATTTGCCTTTCAAAACGGGCGCACCTGGTTTGAAGTGCCGGAAACTATTAAGGTAACGCTGAAAGGTCAACCATCTTCTCAAGGCACACCCAAGGATATTACCCTGGCGGTGCTGGGGCATTTAGGCTCCAGCCACGCCCTGGGCAAAGCCATTGAATTCTATGGAGAAGCAGTGGATAACCTGAGCCCGGCCGGCCGGATAACCCTGGCCTCTATGGCTACTGAAATGGGTGCTATTATTGCCCTGATACCTCCAAATCAACAGGTTATGGCGGCTTGCCAGGCTTCTGCCGACCAGGCTGTTCATGCAGACAGCGATGCTATTTATTGCGAGGAGATTGAGATCTCTATCTCAGATCTGGAGCCGATGGTTTCATTGCCTGGTACGCCCCACAAGACCGTGCCTCTAAAGCAGATGGCCGGAAAAAAAATCGACTCGGTATTTGTAGGTTCCTGCACCAATGGCCGTATAGAAGATTTTCAGGCCGTGTATCAAATATTAAAGGATAACCCAATCGCCAAAAATGTGGTGGTCAACCTGGTGCCAGCCACCCGTAAAGTGTATGGGGAGTTGATGCAAAACGGTTTTCTGCAACTCTTCTTTCAGCGCGGGGCGGTGATTAGCAACCCTGGATGCGGTGGATGCGCGTCTGGGCAAATCGGCATGACCGGGCAGGGAGAAGTTCAAGTCAGCACCTCAAATCGAAACTTTAAAGGTAAACAGGGTAACGGAGAAACCTATCTGGCCAGCCCGGCTACAGCAGCCTGGGCAGCAGTCAAAGGGCATCTGTAGTAAAAAGTTATCCATAAGTCCGGAGCATATAATCCGGATTGACCAATACTTGGAGTTAACTCATGGAAAAAAACCGCACCCTTATCAAGGGAAAAGCCATTGTGCTCAGAGATCCGCAAGCAGGCCGGATAGATGATATTGACACTGATATGATCTTTCACAATGCCCACCTGGCGATAGTTGACATTAATCAGATGGGGCAATACGCTTTGGGAAACCTGGAGGGGTTTAAAGATTTTCCCTCTCGGGTAAAAGGGGGAGAGATACTGGTGGTGGGCCGCAATTTTGGTTCCGGCTCCTCCAGGCAGCAGGCAGTAGATTGTTTCAAAGCCCTGGGTATATCTCTGATTGTGGGAGAATCCTTTGGCGCTATCTACAAACGTAATGCTATTAACTCCGGTTTTCCTCTGTTTACCTGCTCCAATATATGTTCTGTAGGCAGTGATTCCGAGCAATACTCAATATCTGATGGCGATACTATCGAGGTTGATCTCTTGACCGGTAAGGTATTCAACGCCACCCGTTCATCCAATATCCAGGGCGGAGTCCCTTTCTCCCAGGTACAAATGGATATCTATCGGGCCGGTAACTTATTTGCCTACGCCCGCCAGTCCAATAACTAATTTTCTTTGGCAGCATTCAAACAGAAATGATTTTTGACGGTCACGTACATCTATTTAGCCCCAAAATTATTGCCAATGTTAAAAAACGAGAAGAGATGGTAAAAATTTTGGGACTTAAGACCCAAAATGCTGAAAACAGAGTGGGGGTTCCGGCTCTTCAAGAGGCGCTGAACACCAATGGCCTAGGAGGGGCTCTAATTTTGCCTACTGCCGGTGTAAACGAGGTCGGCAAAATAAATGATCTATTTTTTCAAAAGAAGGAAAAATCTCTTCTTCTCTATACTGCCGGCACCCTTCATCCCGATTATCCCAAAAATAGAGAGGAGTTGGAAAAATTCAAATCCAGAAAAATAAAGGCCATAAAGTTATGCTCTTTTTCCCAGAAGTTTGCCTTAAATGCTCCAACCACCCAGACACTTTTTGATTTAATCCAGAAGTTCAATCTATCTGAAGATGCTGGTTTTTTCGTAATTTTCGATACTCTGTATGGGGCGGACAAATTTTTTGGCAGCCATCCTGACCACAATACCACCCCGGCACTTTTGGCAGATTTGGTAGGCAGTTTTCCCCAGGTAAATTTTGTTGCCGCCCATATGGGCGGACTGGCAGCGCCGTTTAGCCAGATCAGAGATAACCTTATCCCCAGAGATAATTTTTTTCTGGATACCTCAAACGCCGCCCACATTATGGCTAAAGAGGAGTATATCTCTCTTTTAAAAATCCATGGGCCCGAACATATCATATTTGGTACGGATTGGCCCTGGTTTACCCATACCCCGGAAATAGATTTACAAAACCATCTACTTCAAAAGGCCGGGTATTCCCAAACCGATATGGAGCGGGTATTTTCCGGCAACATCACCCGTCTGTTGGGAGCGTCCCTCTGATACCTCGTAGAGCAGAAAAAGGGAGGGGCAAAAACTATTCTAAATAGTTTGTGTGATCATCATAATAGGTTGAAAATAATTGACATAAACTATTCTATAATCTATTCTAAACATATGCCAAAACAAACTAGAATTGATTACCAAAAAATCACAGACACTCTCCTGAAAATACTTGCCAGGGGGCCTTTGGCCGCCAGAGAAGCCTGCCAGTATCTTAGAATCAGTCAACCCACCTTTTCCAGGATGGTGGCCCGCTTGTCGGATAAAGTCTTGATTGTCGGAGGTGGAAGCAAAACCAGGTATGCGCTAAAAAGAGTTATTCCGGAAGTGGGCCAGGATTTTACTATTTATACCATTGATGAGAGGGGAAAAACCTTTCCTTTGGGAGTATTAAATGGTATTTATCCTGAGGGGTTTTACTTTAATGCCGGTGACTATACAGGGGAAGGGGAGGCCAGCCGATTCTACGATGACTTCCCCTATTTCCTGGATGACCTGCGTCCCAGTGGCTTTTTGGGCCGATTGGTTCCTCAGGCCCATCCCCAGTTAAGTCTCCCCAAAAACATCAGCCACTGGTCCGCCAATGACTGTCTAAAATATATCACTCAATACGGTTATGATTTAATCGGAAACATTATTCTTGGGGATGGGGCTTTTAACCGCTACCTGCAGAATAGTTTAAACCAACCAGACGGTGTTCTACCTGCAGAGCGAGAAAAAGAGTACCCCATCAAAGCGTTGCAGATACTGCAATATGGCGATCCAGGCTCATCTGCTGGTGGAGAACAGCCAAAGTTTCCTACTGTTCTTGCTCCCCATGCAACCCCAGTGTTGGTAAAATTTTCTCCTAAAATCGACAACGAGATAGCCCAAAGACGGGCTGATTTGCTAATGTGTGAACATTTAGCCCTTTCCCTTTTGAGCAATCGTGGACATGGTGCGGCAAAATCCACCATTATTTTTGGAGGGAATCAGGTTTTCCTGGAAACAGAGCGCTTTGATCGGGTTGGTGCAAGGGGGCGTAAAGGGCTTATTTCGTTAAATGCCATTAATGCTGAGTTTGTTGGCCATACGGGAAGTTGGGCCAAAATATCCAGGTCGCTACTTCAGCAGCGTCTAATCAGCAAGGAGATATTCTATGATATTTGCTGGCGGGAGACCTTTGGTCACCTGATTGGCAATATCGATATGCATCCGGCCAACATCTCTTTCTACTTCCAGGCTGGACAAATTTTGGATCTAGCCCCGGCTTATGATATGCTTCCCATGCTTTACGCACCGCAAAACGAACAGATTGTGGAGAAATTTTTTAACCCACCTTTACCAATTGCTGAAAGTGGTTCTATTTGGAAAAATGCCTTAAGTGCTGGAATAGATTTTTGGAACGCCGTGATCCAGGAGACTCGAATTTCCTCTAGTTTCCGAAAAATAGCCAGAGAAAACCTGCAAAAAGTTCAATCCCTGGAGGGGCTGCAAAATCTGCTGCCGTAGCAATTCTGGCCGCCGCCCTCCGCCCGGGCTCCCGGCATTTCAGTTTTGAATAATCGTTGCTCCTTAGCCGCACTTATTGAGCAATTCTTGCCACTTCAGGTCGACATTTTGTTGAATCTGTTTTTTAGCTTCCAGGTTAAGGTGCTTGAATCGGCCCTGCAGATCAAGGTAATCTTCTACTGGTATTATTTGACGTGGTTGGACAGTCAGGTTGTAATGCCGTCCCTCTGTTACCTCGTAGAGCGGGAAAATGCGCGATTGCACCCCCATTCTGGCCAACTGCACGGTAAGGCTGGGATTGGTTCGCCAGCCAGCCGGACAGGGGGAAAAGATTGAAATGAAACGAAAACCTTTGATGGTAAGCGCTTTTTTGATTTTAGTCAGCATATCTTCAGGATAGGCCAGCGACGCACTGGCAGCATAGGGGATATAGTGGGCTGCCATCAAGGCGATCAAATCCTTTTTAGGCCCTTTTTTGGGCGCCAAAGTAGGAGTGGTTGTGGTCCAGGCTCCCTCTGGAGTGGCGCTGCTTCGCTGAATACCGGTATTCATATACGCTTCGTTATCATAGCAAAAAAAGATAATATCCTCGTTGCGCTCTGCCGCAGAACTCAAGGCCTGGAAGCCGATATCAGCGGTGCCGCCATCTCCGGCCCAGCCTACTACCGTGGTTTGATTATCGTGCCGGGCCCGCAGACCGGCTTTAATACCGGAGGCTACTGCGGCCGTGGTTTCCAGGGCGGTATGAAACATCGGGACTTTTAAGGAGGAGAAAGGAAAGGGACCGTCAAAGACTGCCCAGCACCCGGCGGGAATAGTGAAGATGGTTTTTTTACCCAGCCCTTTTAAGGCATAACGCATTGCCAGGGCAGCACCGCATCCGGCACAGGCCATATGGCCGGAAGAAACTAACTCTGGTTCCGGCAAATCAACTAATTTCATAGATTAACTCCAATCCATTCTGGTTCTGGCTCTGGGTTTGCTTTTTCCATGGTTTTCTTTACCACCTCTTTGAACATGCCAACCCCGGTGTCCATTCCGCCAATACCGGCCACATAGCCAAACACCTGGGGGCTGCTCTCCTGGCCCAGCAAGGCGGATTTAACTTCATTGCAAAAGATACCGCCCATGCCATAGGAACAGTTGCGGTCCACCACCGCAACTTTGCTGGCTTTGGCTAAAGTCCTGGTAACTTCCTCCAAGGGGAATGGCCGGAAGTAGCGAATCCTCATCAGGCCCACCTTTACCCCTTTTTGGCGCAATTCCATTATTGCCAATTTAGCATTGCTGCTCATGCTCCCGGCAGTAACCAGGATAACTTCTGCATCTTCTGTTTTCAGAGTGTCGATCATGGCATCTGGTCGGCCATTTTGCCTATCTGGCTGGCGGTTAAATGTTTGCACGAACTCGGCATTGACCGATTTTATTACAGTGCGGGCTTTTTGCATGGCCAGGTGATGGCGGTATTTTATCCCCATGTAAAATTGCGGGTTGGTGCCGCTGCCAAAGGTGTGGGGATCTTCTATATCCAACTTGAAGGCAGCCTCTCGCAAAGGGAGGAATTCTCTAACTGTCTCTGGTTTTGGCACTTCCACTGCTTCGGAGGTGTGAGAAAGAGCAAAGGCATCGATATTTACCATGGTCGGCAGACCCACCTGCTCAGAGATCCGGTAAGATTGAATGATAGTATCCAAAATTTCCTGGTTATTTTCACAATAGACCTGCATCCAGCCGGTATCACGCTGGGAGAGACTATCGGTATGGTCGCAAAAGATGGTCCAGGGCGGTGCCAGAGCCCGGTTAACATTGACAATAACAATAGGCAGCCTGGCCCCGGCCGCCCAGTGGAGCATCTCGTGCATCAGGGCTAGTCCCTGGGATGAAGTGGCAGTAAAAACCCGCACCCCGGTCATAGCGGCGCCAATTAAACTAGCCATAGCCGAGTGCTCAGATTCCACATGGATAAATTGGCAGTCAATGTCGCCTTTGGCGCATAATTCCGATATTTTTTCCACTATAGAACTCGAAGGAGTAATCGGGTAGGCGGCTACCATCTCCACTTCACACAATTTCACCGCCAGGGTGGTTACTTCGTTGCCTTCGAGAAGTTTTTGATTATTCATCTATCACCTCATCCTCCATAACCATTTTCATGGCCATCCGGGGGCACTCGGTCACACAGATGCCGCACCCTTTACAGAACTGATAATCGATTTTCAAGGAGTTATTTTCTTTTTTAATAGACATATCCGGACAGTATGACCAACAGACATCACAATTGACACAGGTGCCGCAGTTGAGGCACCTGGCTGCTTCCTGGATACTCAGGTCAGCGGTTGGGTCAGCAATTACTTCACTGAAGTTTGCCAATCTATCAGACACGATTTTTTGGGCAGGCTTCATTCGCTCAGAAGGAGTGAAATGATCCTGGCAAATGGTATTGATCTGGGCCACATCATCCAGGCAAATCTCTTGAATAACCGAATTTTTCAAATCAAGGTCAATCAAAATGGCATTGGCCCCCCTACGGCCAGAAGCCAGGGCATCGGACACTGTTCCCAGGCCGGTAGCAGCATCTCCTCCGGCATATATGCCTTTAATCGGTGTTCTGAACTGGCTGTCCACATTGATCTGTCCCGACCGGTTATCTACATGCTGAGATTCAAAGAAACTCAGGTCTGGCCATTCGCCGATAGCGGAAAGAACCCGGTCGATTCCAGAGATAGTAAAATTGGAACCTTCAATCGGCATTGGACGGCGCCGGCCGCTCTCGTCTTCTGGGCCAAGTTCCATACGGATCAAGTCGACTGCCAGTTTTCCCTGCTGTTTGCTTATTTTTACCGGTGCGCACAAGAATTCAATGGTGACCCCCTCTTCCAGGGCGAAATCTATTTCTTCGGCCAGAGCCGGCATCTCCAGCCGGGTGCGCCGGTAGGCCACCAGGGCTTCCGCCCCCTGGCGCCGGGCCGCCCGGGCTGTATCCATGGCAGTATTACCACCGCCTATTACCAGCACCTTTTGGCCTATTTCCACCTGTTCACCCTGGTTTATTTGTTTTAAAAACTGGAGGCCATCTTTTACCTCTTCCAAATTCCAACCTTCGATTTTTAGACCCCCGCTTTGGTGGGCGCCAGGCGCTATATAAACGCCATCGAACTTGTCGTGCAGATTCTGGAATATTTTTTGAGTAACCAGAGTGTTCATCTCAAAGGTGACGCCCAGTTTTTTGAGCATCTCAATCTCGTTTTCCACGATTCCGGGCGGCAGACGGTAAGCGGGAATACCCAGCACCAGCATGCCTCCCGGCCGGGAATGAGAGTCGAACACTGTGGCCTTAATACCGGCCAGGGCCAGGTAATAGGCACAGGAGAGCCCGGCTGGACCGGCGCCGATAATTGCGATTTGCCGGTCACTCGGTGGGGCGGCTTTTTTGGGCATTAAACTGTGTTTTTGCCCATAATCTCCCACAAAACGTTCCAGGGAATGAATATTAATGGCCTGATCGACCAGGGCCCGGTTACAGTTTTTTTCGCAGTTATGACCGCAAACCCTGCCGGTTATTGAAGGCATGGGATTGGTAGTTTTTAACTGGCGCCAGGCTTCCTCTATTTGGTTATTGGCAACCAGTTCCAACACTTTAGCAATCGGATTGTTTAAAGGACACTTTGATGTGCAAACCGGGGTATGTTGGTGAAAAACCGGCTTAATTGAGCGCCAACTGCCGGTTTTATTCCAGGTCATATCAGCGGCTGAAGTAGCTGCGTCAGGCAATTCTTTCCAGGATTTATACATAATTATTATAACCTCAAAGTTAAATTAGTTGCCGGACGGCAACTAAACCAACCCGCAAAGCCAAATTGTCCCGGGCTCCTGCCTTCTCAATCTTATTTGAGAACTAAACTTTTATAGGTTTCATAGGCTTCTTGGGCGGCGGCCATATTGTCTTTAGGGTTGACAGGCACATTTTCTTCTATGGCTGCCAAAATAGTTTCCAGGGAGATTTCATCTGTAACTGCGGCGAAAAATCCCAGTATGGCAGTATTTACAATTGGTTGGGTTTTAGTTCCCAGACCGTGTTTAGTGGCGATTGAACCACAATCAGCAATAAAAAGTTTAATTGATTTATCTTTGAAAACCGTTTCCAGTCCAGTGCTGGAATTGGCAAACACCGCCCCGTCCTCCGGTAACAGACCCTGGGTTACGTCAACCACCTGAAACAGGGACTCATCCAGGACAATCACGTATCGGGGCGATTGTAATTCCCCCCGTAAAAGGATTGGATTTTTATCCACCCGTAAAAATGAACCCACCGGTGCTCCCCGGCGCTCTGCCCAGAAAGCGGGGAAGGATTGAGCATAACGTCCGGAAAGAAAAAAAGCCTGGGCCAGAATTTTTGAAGCCAGCACCGCACCCTGGCCGCCCCGGCCGTGAAATCGTATCTCTATCATCTATTCGTCCCGAAAAGTATCAAACCGAAGATGTTGGTTTTTGGTATAGCAAGGAGATCTGTTTTTAAATCAAAATGCTAATGGTTAATTGTTGAGGCGCTTTTTCACAAAGTTCACCATCCCCCCCAGATCAATAATCTCTTGAATTATGGGCGGGAATTTAGCGGCCTGGAAATTTTTACCAGTAGTAATATTGTGGATGGTTCCTTTTTCCAGGTCAACTTCCACCTGGTGGCCGTCGATGATATCGTCAACCGCTTCAGCAGATTCCAAAATCGGCAGACCGATGTTAATTGAGTTGCGATAGAAGATTCTGGCAAAAGAGGGCGCGATAATGCAGGAGATTCCCGCCCCTTTAATTGCCAGGGGAGCATTTTCCCGGCTGCTGCCGCAACCAAAATTTTCCCCTGTTACCAGGATGTCGCCGGAGGTTACTTTTTTGACAAAATTAACATCCAAATCCTCCAGACAGTGGGGCGCTAAATATTCTATTTTATAACTGGTGCAGTAACGGGCTGGAATGATCACATCGGTGTCAATGTTGTCACCATATTTGTGTACCTTTCCAATAATACTGTTGGCCATTTTCATCTCCTCATTAAAATGCCGGGTTGATATCTGAGAGTTTATCGCTTAAATATCCTCTGGTGAAGCGATATATCCGGCAATAGCCGAAGCAGCCGCCACATAGGGCGCACTAAGATATATTTCGCTGTTGCGGTGGCCCATTCGTCCAACAAAGTTACGGTTGGTGGTCGCCAGCGCTTTTTCGCCGTCAGCCAGAATGCCCATATGACCGCCGATACAGGGGCCGCAGGTAGGCGGGCTGATAACCGCCCCCGCTTTTAC